>JANWZY010000368.1 GCA_025061935.1 Verrucomicrobiia bacterium | reverse complement strand
CAAAGTCCGGTGCAGAGTGTGAAATATCCGGGTTAAACGCACCGACGCGCAATAGCAACGGATGGTAAAAACGCCGCTGCTGATCGGCATTTGCCAGTATACATTTGTGGCATGAAAGTGTTTGTAACCGGCGGGACCGGTTTCGTCGGGCGGGAAATCGTGCAGCAATTGATCGCGGCCTCGCACAAACCCCGGCTCCTTGTGCGCGATCCTGAATCACCCGCAGCACAAGCGTTGCGATCCCGGTACGACATCGAAGTTGCCAAAGGTGATGTAACTGACCCGCGCGCGCTCCCGGACGCCATCAGCGGCTGCGACGCTGTGATTCACCTGGTGGGGATAATTAGCGAAGTCGGTAACCAGACGTTCGAGAACATTCACGTACGCGGTACAGAAAACGTTGTCCGCGCCGCACAAATGGCTGGCGCGCGCCGGTACATCCACATGAGCGCGCTTGGAACGCGGCCGAATGCGCCCTCGCGGTATCATCAAACGAAGTGGGCTGCCGAAGAAATCGTGCGCCACAGCGGGCTGGCCTGGACGATTTTCAGGCCCTCAATCATCTACGGTAGGGACGACCAGTTCGTGAACATGTTCCTTGCCATGGCGCGGTTCAGTCCGGTGTTACCCCTAATCGGCGGACACGTCACCAAGTTCCAGCCAATTGCAGTGCAAGACGTAGCCGCATGCTTTGTCAAAGCGCTGACTGAGCCGCGAGCTGTGGGCCAGACGTTCGATCTGTGCGGCCCTGAAACGCTCACGTTGGAGGAAATTCTCCGGCTCGCGCTCAAGGTGACCGGCCGGAAGCGGCTTCTTTTGAAAATACCACTCTGGCTGGCGCGCACCCAGGCCGCGATCCTGGAACACGTGTATCCGCGGCTCCTGGGCAAAGCGCCCCCACTGAACCGCGACCAGTTGCTCATGCTCCAAGAAGACAACGTGGGAACACCAGCACCTGCAATTGAGGTTTTCAACCTAACCCCGCACCGGTTTAGCCAAGAAGTTGTGGCTTACGCATCGGCTGGCGTCCGGGGGAATGCCATGCAAGTGTAAGCTGCATAGCTAGGGGATCAGCCCGGTTCTTGAAGCGCTTCTAACCTGCGCATGATTCGAGCTTGCGCCGGCGCGTATTCGTGGAACTTGGAACTAAAAAGTGCGCTGAACCGGAACGTACTGAGCCGCCACGGTGCTACATTAGACGGCCTGAACTTGTAGCCTAAGACTTACTTGGCCGGTGCGCTGCCTTCTCTCAGCCGTGTGGCTAAACTTCGATTCCGTACGCTTTAATCTTGTTGTACAGCGTTTGGCGGCCGATACCGAGCCTGCGCGCGGCCTCGAGCTTGTTGCCACCGGTCTCCTTAAGCATCTGAATGATCGCATTCCGCTCAAGCCCTTCCAACAGTGTGAAGTTCGTGTCGCTCTGGGTGGCGTCCGCGCGCGACGTGGCAATCGAGAGGTCGGCGGCGTCTATCTCGTTCGATTCGCAAAGCAGGACTGCACGCTGGATCTCGTTTTGAAGCTGGCGCACATTACCTGGCCAATCGAACGAGACCAGCCGATCAATTGCCGCTTTGGTGAACCCTCTGATGTCCTTCTTGGCCATGGCGGCAAAAAATTTCAGGAACGCTTCAGCCAGCGGCTGGATGTCCTCGCGGCGCTCGCGCAGTGGCGGCAGGTGCACTGTAATCTGACTGATACGGTGGTAAAGGTCCTCGCGCAACTTGCCCTGGCGAATAGCCTCCTCGGGCACACGGTTTGTCGTGGCAACCACGCGGCAGTCCGTCTTGTAAACTGTTTTGCTTCCGACAGGCCTGACCTCCTTATCCTGCAGCACGCGCAACAGTTTGCTCTGCGTGTCCACTGGCATTTCGGAAATTTCGTCCAACAGAAGCGTGCCGCCCTCGGCCTGTCTAAACAGCCCCTCGCGGTCAACGTGCGCACCTGTATAAGCCCCCTTGACCGACCCGAACAACTCGCTCTCGATCAGCTCGCGTGGGAGCGCCGCGCAGTTCACCTTGACCAAAGGCCCTTTCGCGCGCGGGCTTAGCGCGTGTATCGCGTTGCAGATAACCTCTTTGCCAGTG
>JANWZY010000367.1 GCA_025061935.1 Verrucomicrobiia bacterium | reverse complement strand
TGTACGTCTAGAGCAGTTCCATTTGTTGTTCATGTGGAATTGGGAACACACCGACGATTGTCCATGGATTCGGTGCATAGGAGTGATATTGCAGCGTGGTGCCAACGAAGAAATGGAGGTCTTTACGACGGAATTCGTCCCAATACTTAGCCCGTACTTTTTCGAGCGCCTGTGACTCATTCCCGCCACAGCGTCGCAGGCAATTCCAGTACAGCGCGCCGGTTTCCCAGTCCAACACTTCCATTTTGCTTTCACGCCCATCGGCGTCAGTAAACCGATACGAGAAGCTATATGGCAGCTTGGGAATCACGTTGAACACCTGTTGCCACGCTTCTTCTGGTAACAGCTCGAACTGTTTCGTGCGGTTCCGTAACGCATCCAGCTTGGCCGCGTCCCATTCCCGTTCGTCTTCCTCCCATTCAAAGGCGAGGATTTCTGTTGGCTTGAATATCGCAAGTGAAAATTTGTTGGATTTGGCGCCGTCAATCAGTACCTGCAATCGTGTCTGCACGGGAATCTTTCCTAACAAGAACTTGCGGCGTTCGGCCCAGTTGTGCTTTGTACCCATGTGTCCCACAACCCTGATCTGGTTTACGTCCACCGGACGGAATGATTCGGGGCGCGGATCCCTATTTCGTTTGACCAGCTCGCACTCGATCCAGTCGAACTTCCGGTATTGCTGCTTTTCGTCCAATCTGCGGAACGGCACCGGGTACACGCGCACCCAAGTACCGTCTTCTCGGACGCCGGCTGTGCATACCGTTTCGCCATACTTTCGCGAAAGTGTCGGGTAGGTTTTGACTGTTACGAGGATTCGTTCTCTGGCCATTTGCTCGTTGCACTTTCGCATTCAGAAGTGCACCGCGCCGCTTCTCCATTGAAGCGCCTCGGCGATGCAGTGTCGGTGACATTGCTCTGGGTCACGCTCGAAACACATCAGCGCCACACGCTCGCCCGTGCCAATCCAGCGCAGGATTTGTTCCAATGCCGTTTGTTGACTGGCCAACACGTTGTGCCGATACCATGCAAAAAGCGCCTGAAGTTCTGCTGCGGTGCTGAGCCGCCTCCGTTGGTCTGACGGGACGCCCAGCTCGGGCATGTGCACGTACCGAATACCCATGCTCATACAGGCGTTGATCAGTGTGGCCTTGGAAAACCCGTACTTTTTGCTAATCGCGTTCTTGCGCACATCGCATAACAACGTGACACCAACCCGCAGCAGCTCATTGATGAAGCCATCCAAGCTGCGGCCTTCGTAACCAAGCGTGATCAGGCCAGCAGGGCCGCGCTTTGGCCTGAGCGCCTCGATCCGCGCCAGCGTTTCCTGGTCAAGCGCAAGCTGCTCCAAAATTTCGCTTCGGGCGGCGTAGTAGGGGAACCGACGGTATTGCTCGATCAGCAATGCCTCGCCGCGAATGTGTCGGTATCGCTTCCAAAACGCGGTTACCTGCGCTCGTTCGATGCCGTGCTGCTGCGCCGCCGCGCGCCCGGCTTCTGTGAGTCTCCAGTACTGATCATCGTCTGCCAACAGTCCCAGCGCGATTAACCGCCGCTTGTCAGCGTAGGATGTGAACGAGAACGCGCCGAACTTGTACGGGACAAAATCGTAGCGTGGGGTGGGCTGCCACTCGCGTGTGTAAAAGAAAAGCAGCTTCTGGAAATCCAGATGCGTGACCGGCCGGTCAACCACATCGAGCAGAGTCAGCAGCAGCCGTTGTCGCCCCAGCAGCATGCGCGAGGATAGTACGGACGGGTTGAGCAAATCAAACGCGGAAAATAGCGCCTCATCGTCACTCCCACATCACCGGATTTTGGATGGGGGCGCCCCGGCGTGATTAGCTGCGCAGGTCGCACCAGTAGGCATGGTGGAGCAGGTTGGTTTGAGCAGGCCCGAGAGGTCGCAAAAAGGCCTTTTCGAGTTATCGGGATGCAGTCGGGGACACGCCAGTCTCGGCTTTGGGCTTATGGCGTCCATCACGCGCTCGGGCCAAAGCGGGCGCGCCAAGCGCAGACAGCGCCAGCCCCAGAATACTCCAAGCAGAAGGTTCGGGCACTATACCGGCTAGCACCGGCACGCCGGGCCGCAT
>JANWZY010000366.1 GCA_025061935.1 Verrucomicrobiia bacterium | reverse complement strand
GCCGCAGACAAGCTCGGCGCCGCGCCGGACGTTGTCGTGTAGTAACGCCGGCAGGCTCACGTGGTACGGGTTCCGCGCCACTTCGCCCTTGTGGAACGACAGGGCAGTTACAAGCTCCCCCACATGCACTTCGCTCGCTTCCACGAGCAGGTTGGGGCTGGCCATCGTGCACCAATACTCGGTTTCTACCACGTAACAACTGAACCGCGGCAGTTGGAGACTCAGCGCATCCATTACGAGCAGGTGTGTCCCGATATGTGTCGGATGCCAGTCTTGCGCGTGCGGCAGGAAAACCACCCCCGGCTGGTACAACGCGAGTATTTTGGCTACAGTCTCGACGCAACTGCGCCAATGCGCCGGGTCTTGCGCACGGGTTAGGGGTGTTACCCGCTCGAGCCCTTCCGGCCCGGTTGGGATCAATCCGAACCCGAGGTAGGCGCACGCGTGCTTCAGCTCTTCGAGCCGTGCCGCGCGCCGGTCTTTACGGCTGCCAAGTGTGACCGCCACGTTCATGACGTTCATGCCCGCTTCGCGGGCCAACCGCAATGGCAGTACGCCCGTTAAGCATTCGTCGTCCGGGTGTGGCGAGAACAGCAACACGCGCGGCGCGTCTGCTGCGGTCACCGGGCGCGCGTGTGACTCAACGGCGGCCGGAGGATATCGGCGGAACTCGTCCAGCAATTGTGCAAGACGCGAGACAAAACTGTGGTAAGGGTTCATTTTTCGGCTGCGTCAGTTGCGCGCGGTATGCCAACACGCTTTGTCAGACCGGCCAATCATTGTCTTTCGCATCCACCGCCATTCAGGCTCAATCAGGCAAGCCGTTCTGCGCGGGGCGTTGCTTGATCTTGCCGCATTTCTTCCGCCGTATGCGCTACTGTCAGCCCACCCGAGTTCGGGTGTGGCGGTCGGGCGCACGTAAGCTCCGCGCGCGCAGTGTGGCCGAGTTCGGAACACCTATCTATGTTTAACCCCAAAATTCAGCTTGGGCAAGCATGCTAGTTTAGGGGAAATGGTCGCTCCGACAGTGGCGCTGTAAAGCCGTTGCAGGAGGCGATTACGAATTCTTCCTTCGGTAAATCAGTATGCCCCAACGCGGGTGCTCGCCAAACTCGACGGCGGCTCGGTCCCAAAAATATTGGGTGCCTTTAACCGGGTTCACTGCCACGACGCCGACCAATGCATAGTTGGTACGATACGAATTCGCCCACCAGTCGATTATTTCCTTGGACGCACCCGGCCATGCAAGCCACGACAGCGGTATGGCGACAAACAGGACGAACTCGGGCGCTTCGGATTCGATTTCCCGGATCATTTGTTTTTGCATACGCTCGGCATACCGGTGCGGTTCCATTAACGGATAAGTGTAGATGTAGCCGGTGGCCGAGCGACGGCCGGAGAGGAAAAAAATCTGCGGTTCTGAGCCGAGAATGGCTACTTTGGCATCCGGCGCCGAGTTTGTGCGGATGTACTCTGCGATCACTT
Organism: Verrucomicrobiia bacterium; assembly: GCA_025061935.1. Classification (GTDB taxonomy): domain Bacteria; phylum Verrucomicrobiota; class Verrucomicrobiia; order Limisphaerales; family DTLC01; genus DTLC01. Next base: position 613 of record JANWZY010000366.1, on the reverse strand, counting down.
GCGACTCGGCGAACGGGTTGCCAAAGTAAATCTGGCGCGAGGCCTGCTCCGGCGCGGCGCGAAACCAAATGTCGCCGTTGAGGAACATTGCGCTTGCTGTAACCCCGACATACATCCACACAGGCATGGCATTGCCACCCTTGACTTGTTTACGCGCCAAAAACGCGCGAGCCGCGCTTACGCCGCAGCCGGCCAGCAACCCTGCCGCTGGTAAAGCCAAAATGAAATAGTGGCGCCTGAAATAAAACCCCGGCACGGTCGTCAGAAACGCCGCAGCGCAAAACACAAGCAACTTTGTCCGGATTCCAGCGAAACGTTCGTCTCCAAGGACGAAACCCGCTCCCGCAACCACCATCGCCCAGAGTGGCGCGTCCCGCTGCGCGAATTTTTCAAGGGTCCCGAAAAGGGTCCCGGGCACTTGGCTCAGTGAAACGATGCTAGCGTATTGCGAGGCGTAAGTAATCGTCCAAAACACGAATTGCTCGAAGACACCTGCATACCACAGCGCAACGCAACATACCAAAAGTGGCGCAACGGCGCCGATGCCATACGCCAAAAAAAGCCTCATGCGCGCAGCCCCGCAAACTTTTTCGGACCGACAGGCAGCGTGCAC
>JANWZY010000365.1 GCA_025061935.1 Verrucomicrobiia bacterium | reverse complement strand
CCTTCACGGCCGCTTTGATGTAGTTGTTAATCGCCGAATCAAGGTCGGTCCCGGTAACAAGACCGCGCGTGAGCATGTCTTCGATCGTTTCGAACGCCAGGTACGGGTTGATGGCGGCGCAGCCATACCCAATCAAAAGCGCGAAGTGATGAACCTCACGTGGCTCGCCCGATTCAAGCACAATGCTGACCTTCGTCCGCGTCCCCTTCCGGATCAAATGATGATGCAACGCACCGACAGCAAGAAGCGCAGGGATAGCCGCGTAACTAGGGCCTAGCCCGCGGTCTGAAAGAATCAGAATGTTGGCGCCTGCTGACAGCGCATTGTCCGCTGACACTAAAAGCTCGTGTAAGGCTTTTTCCAACCCGGCAGAGCCCGAGGCCGCAGGGAACAAAATTTGCAACACCGCCGATTTGAAGCCTGGCCGGTCCAATTGCCGCAGCTTATTCAACTCTTCGTTGCGCAGTATCGGGTGCTTGAGCCTAATCATCCGACAATTCTCAGGCCTAGGCTTAAGAGGATTCCCTTCCGACCCGAGCAAGGTGATCGTCGAAGTCACAATCTCTTCCCGGATCGGGTCAATCGGCGGGTTGGTCACCTGCGCAAACAGTTGTTTGAAATAGTTGTAAAGCAACTGCGGCCGGTTCGACAACACGGCCAGTGGCGTATCATTACCCATCGAGCCTATGGGCTGCACCCCCTCGACGGCCATGGGGCCAATTATGAACCGCAAGTCTTCGTAAGTGTAACCAAAGGCGCGCTGGCGTTGGACAAGTGGCAGTTCGGGTGCAGCCGGCACTTCTGAAGCAACGCTTGGCAACTGCTCGAACGGCACAATGTTCTGCTCGACCCACGCGCGGTATGGCCGACGCGCTGCGGCGGTGGCTTTCAGCTCCTCGTCTGGCACAATCCGGCCAGAAGCAGTATCTATGAGCAACATTTGGCCCGGCTGCAATCGCCCCTTGTACGCAACCAACTCTGGCGGTACATCAAGCACACCAACTTCACTTGCCAATATAACGCGATCATCGGCTGTCACGTAGTACCGGGACGGACGCAACCCGTTCCGGTCCAAAACGGCACCTATACAGACACCGTCAGTGAACACAATCGAGGCCGGGCCATCCCAAGGCTCCTGCAAACAAGCGTGATATTCATAAAACGCCCGTTTTTCAGGGTTCATTTCCTGCGCGTGTTCCCACGGCTCGGGGATCAGCATCATGATAACCTCTGGCAACGGCCGGCCAGCCAAAGTGTAAAACTCGACCACGTTGTCGAGCATCGCTGAGTCGCTCCCAGTCTCGTCTATGATCGGGAAAAGCTTTTTCAAATCGGTGCCAAACGCATCTGATTCGAGGACCGCTTGCCGCGCCTTGAACCAGTTGACGTTCCCGCGGAGCGTGTTGATCTCCCCGTTGTGAGCCAAATACCGGTACGGATGCGCACGCTCCCAACTCGGGAACGTGTTAGTGCTGAAACGTGAATGGACCACGGCCAGCGCGCTCGTAAACGCCGGGTTCAACAAATCCGGGTAATACTTCGACAATTGCGCGGGGGTCAGCATCCCCTTGTAAACAAGCGTCCTCGACGACAGGCTACAGACGTAAAACTTGTCCTTGGGTTTCAGCCCGAGGGCGTGCACCCCGCGCTCAATAAGCCGCCGCACCACATAAAGCTTGCGCTCGAACGCAAGTGCATCTGTTAAGTCCGCCGGCTTTGAAATAAACACCTGCCGCACTACAGGCTCTGCGGCAACAGCGCCCGGACCGAGCATTCTGTGCTCGGTTGGCACCGTGCGCCAACCGAGCAATTCCAGACCCTCAGTTTCTACGACTTCCTCAATGATACTCTCGCACTTGTACCGCGCGCTCGGGTCCGACGGCAAAAAAACCATGCCCACACCGTACTGGCCCGGTTGCGGCAGCCGGATGCCCACGTCTCCACACACCTGCCGGAGGAATTCATGTGGCAACTGCACCAGAATCCCTGCTCCGTCGCCAGTGTTCGGCTCGGTCAGCGCGCCGCGGTGCTGAAGGTTGCTCAACACCTGCAATGCTTGCGTAACAATCTCGTGCGAAGCAATTCCCTTGATGTTAACTACAAACCCG
>JANWZY010000364.1 GCA_025061935.1 Verrucomicrobiia bacterium | reverse complement strand
CAGTTCAGGCAGCTCGGCGAGCCGGAGTATCGTGTCACGCAATTGTTACAATGGCTTTACCAAAAACGTGTGGCGGATTGGGATGCCATGACCAATCTACCGGCGGCGTTGCGCGCGACGCTGCGGGGGAAGTTTAGCCTCGCCGTGCTGAGGCTGCGCCGGAGCCAAACGGCGCAAGACGGCACGATCAAGTTGCTGTGGGAGTTGCCCGACGGCGCATTTGTTGAGTGCGTTTTGATCCCGGCCAGTCCTGCGCTGTACGGTCAGCCGAGTGACAGGCGTACACTGTGCATTTCGACCCAGGTCGGGTGCGCGTTCAGGTGCAGGTTTTGCGCAAGCGGCCTGCGCGGATTGAAGCGCAACCTCCGAGTCGAAGAAATCGTCGAACAGGTTGTGGCAACTGAGCGGGAATTTTCTGCGCGTAACGGGTCGTTTGCGCCCGAGACTGTGAGCGAGTCTGAACCTTACAAATCCGGCAAAACCACCCCGCGCGCAGGCCGCGTTGTTGATAATCTCGTCCTGATGGGCATGGGCGAGCCATTGGCAAACTACGAAAACGTGCTCAAGGCCCTTCGGATACTCAATGCGCCCTGGGGCGGCGGCATCGGCGCGCGCAAGATCACCATCTCGACTTGTGGCCTGCCGGATCAAATCCGGCGCTTGGCGGACGAGCCGTACCAGTTCAGGCTCGCGGTGTCGTTGCACGGCGCGACCGATGCGGTGCGGAACCGGCTCATGCCCGTCAACCGCAAGTTCCCGCTAAAAGAACTCATGGCCGCGTGCCGGTATTACAGGCTCAAAAAGGGCAAGATGATCACTTTCGAGTACGTGTTGATTAATGGCGTGAACGACAGCCTCGATCAGGCTGAGCTTCTGGCCGGGCTCGCACGCGAGCTTGATGCAAAGATCAACCTCATCCCGTTCAACCGGGTCGAAGGGCTGCCTTGGGAAGCGCCAAGCAGGTTTGCGCAGGTCGCATTTTTCATGGCGTTGAAACGGTTGCACCCGCACGTGACGTTGCGGCGCGAGAAGGGCGCTGAGATTGACGCCGCGTGTGGTCAATTGCGGCTCAAAACCGAGCGCGAGCTTGAACGGCCTGACGCAGATGAGTGACCCCGGTCAGATGATCTCGCGCGAAAAGTTGTTTTAGGCGCCGTGCTCGTGCATATTTGCCAAAGCGGCTACAGCTCATGCAGTTGTTTATCGAGTCAGCCGAGATCGGAAAGATCAAAGACGCCCTCAGTTGGGGGATTGTGGATGGCGTATTGCTCAGTCCCGCATTGGTTGCGGCGACCGGGCGCAGGCCCGCCGAGCTGTACCGCGAGATCGCGTCTGCGGTCGATTGCCCTGTATGTGTCGAGACCCCTGCGGTCACCTTCCAAGACATCACTACAGAAGCGCGTAGCTTGGCGCGGCTGGGGCGCAACCTGTTGCTCATGGTGCCGATTACAAAGGAAGGCCTGCGCGCCGTGCGTGTGCTCGAAGCGGAGAACATCCGTACAATTGTGGCCGTCACGTTTTCGCCGCTGCAGGCGTTATTGGCGGCCAAAGTCGGCGCAAGCTACGTCAGCCTGCATATTGACCTGCTCGAAGAGGCCGGACAATCGGCAGCGGAGGCCATTAATCAAATCAAGACGATCTACAGGAACCACTCGTTCAGCACGAAAATAATGGCTGTTGGGGTGCGCCAACCGTTGGCCGTGTTGGAAGCCGCTGTTGTCGGTGCGGATTGTTGTGCTACCGGTTACGACGTGCTCGGCCAGCTTTATCAGCACTTGCTTACACTCCCGGCGCCCGGCCGTGCGCCGAAGAAGATCGTTACGCCCGGGCAGGCCAGCGAAAGTGTGCGTGAGCAGTCGGCATAGACTTCAAAAAAAAATAGCTGGCGGAGAGAGGGAGATTCGAACTCCCGGTGGGTTTTAGCCCACTCACGCTCTCCAGGCGTGCGCATTAGACCACTCTGCCATCTCTCCGCCTCGGTTGGCCGCGCCCGGAGCGCGACCAATTCACGAATAATTTTGGTCAAACTACGCGCCGCTGCAACTATTTTTCTGCGCGCGCAGGCGCGCTTCCTAAGTTTCAGGACGCCTGGCAGCGACGCCGTACCGA
>JANWZY010000363.1 GCA_025061935.1 Verrucomicrobiia bacterium | reverse complement strand
GACGGGACCGACCGCGCCATCCGGATCAAATCCGCGCGCGGCCGCGGCGGCGTGGTCGAGCGCATTTATGCGCGAAAAATGCGGGCCAAAAATATGAAGCGCGAGCTGGTCATCTTGAACATGGACTACGGCTCGGTCACGGGTCCCGCCCCGGCGGGCAAACCGCCGGTGTACAAGGACATGTGCTTCGAAGATTTCTCATGCGAAGGCGCGCCTACGGCGATCCTAATACGCGGCCGGATTCGCCCATCCGGGGCATCCGATTCCGCGAATTCACCATCAGCGCAACCGCCGGAATAACAATAACTCACGCAGCCGAGCTGGTGTTTGAACGCCTCCGGATCAATTGTACCAAACCCCCCGTCTTCGATTTGGGCGAGGTGCACGCGGTCACCATTCGTGAGGTTGCACCTGTGCGTGACGTGGACGTGTTCTTGCGTATCGCGGGCAGTAATTCGCGCGACGTGCGCGTCGAAGCATGCAACCTTGCAAACGTCAAGACAAACCTGGTGACCGCCGAAGGAGCCAGCCCGGAAGCCGTGGTGTTCAAGTGAGCAAGCAACCGAACGCCAAAATGAGTCCCAATCCAGGCAACTTCCGATGGACGATCTGTGCGCTGCTGTTTTTCTCGGTTGCGCTCAACTACATCCACCGCCTGACCATCAGCAACCTGAAAGGGCCGCTTAGCGAGCAACTGGGCTGGAGCGAGGTACACTACGGTTACGTAGCCGGCGCGTTCTCGTTCGCGTACGCGTTCGGGTACCTGCTCGCCGGGCGTGTAATTGACCGCGTAGGGGTCAAGCGCGGCCTAACGGTTTGCACACTGCTTTGGAGCGCCGCAGCCATGGCACACGGGCTTTGCAGCCTGATAAACACGCAGGCACAGTTCGAACTAAGCTATCCATGGTTTTCATTGGCCAAGGGCGGCATGGTTATGCTGACGTTGGCGATGCCCATGACTGCAGCCGGGTTCGCTGCGGCACGGATCGTGCTCGGGTTGGCGCAGGGCGGCAACTTCCCCGCTGCGATCAAGGCTGTGGCCGAATGGTTCCCCGTGCACGAGCGCGCCCTGGCAACCGGCATCTTTAATGCCGGCACGAATGTGGGTTCTATTATCTGCCCGCTCATGGTCGTCTGGATGTTCAAGCATTGGGGGTGGGAAACCACATTTTACGTGACCGGTGCTATAGGCTTCGCTTGGACAGCAGCATGGTTGTGGCTCTACGACACACCCGAGAAACACAGGCTGCTTTCGGCAAGCGAGTTGCAACACATTAAAAGCGGTGAAACCGCCCCCGCAGGCCAGCCGCAACGAATTGGCTGGATATCGTTGCTGGGCTACCGGGCGGTTTGGGCATACATCATAGCCGGCATCCTGGCCGCGCCGGCTTGGGTCTTCTACCAGTTCTTCATCCCCGATTTCCTGACCAAGACGTTTGGGTTGAGCCTGACGGCCACCGCACGCGCAACTAGCGCATTTTACGTGTTGGCAGCATTTGGCGGCGTGATCGGCGGTTGGCTGGCAGGTCGCTTACTGAAGCGCGGTTGGAGCCTCAACGCGGCACGCAAGGTTTCATTACTCGCTTGCGCTCTGGCGGTTGTGCCGGTCTGCCTTGCGCCGCACGCGCCGAGTGCATGGCTCGCCGTGTTAATCGTCGGTATAGCAGGCTCCGCACACCAGGGCTGGTCGGCGAACCTGTTCAGCTTCGTGTCCGACACCATGCCCAGAGCGGCAATCAGCTCGGTTGTCGGGTTCGGAGGGTTCGTAGGATACTTCACCGGCGGAATAATCAACACTATTACCGGTTACATCCTCGAAAAGACCGGCAGTTACGTTGGCGTATTCGTGTATTTCTCGTGTACCTACCTGGTCTCACTTCTAGCACTGCATCTGTTGGTGCCCAAGATCGGGCAACAACCTGTCGAGACAAAAAATGAATAGTGCTGCTCCCCAAGACGCTTACGCAGCGCCAAACCAAGGCCAACTCGGTGGCGCGTTCATCGAGCGCGTAGCCTGGATCGAACCGGCCACGAATTACCCGTGGGTCCCAGACTGCAACGACGGCACATATCGGAACCCGATCATTTACGCCGACTATCCCGACCCAGACGTGATTCGTGTGGGGGATGAGTTT
>JANWZY010000362.1 GCA_025061935.1 Verrucomicrobiia bacterium | reverse complement strand
CCGTGTCGGCGCGGCGGAACCCCTCTGCGTCCTTGAGGATTGGGGCGCCGCGCGGCCCGAGGTCGCCCGAGAACACAGTGCAATGCGTGCCGTTCCCTGTCTCGAGCTGTAATTGGATGCTGGCCGAACCGAGCAGGTGCCCGGCCTCGACGAACCGCGCACGTACGCCGGGCGCGATTTCAACAGTCTGCTCATACTCGACCGGTTTGAACAGCCGCGTCAGCTTCTCGACGTCCGCAGTGGTGTAAAGCGGTTCGAGCGGCGGTTCGTCTGCGCGCTGCCGTTTACGGTTGATCCGTGCGATATCCTGCGCTTGGACCTTTGCAGCATCGTGCAGCACAAGCGTGGCGAGCTCAATTGTGACAGGTGTGCAGTAGATCGGGCCTGCGTATCCAAACTTAGCAAGCAGTGGTAGCCGCCCTATGTGGTCAAGGTGTGCGTGCGTGACTACCACCGCGTCGAGGCGCGCCGGGTCGAGCCCATCCGGTACGATATTCAATTCCTGCTTATGCTCGACGCCTTGGAACAGGCCGAACTCCACGAGCACACGCGCGCGGCTCGTCTCGACAAGGTACGCCGAGCCTGTGACTTCGCCCGCCGCTCCGAAAAATGTGATTTTAGGCATGGCAGTTTGGCCGGGCACGCCGCCCGCGCCGCCCCGGTTGAGGCTCGTGTTTATGTGCGCCATCTCAAACACATCATGGCCCAATCCTTGAGCATGTGCAACTCCGGGCGTGATCATTGGTTGGGGGAGCATTGGGTGTTCTGGCGCGCTCCGGAGGTGCATTACAGTTGAGTTAGGAAAAAGCTTTACTGACTTAGGCCCTGCTGCATGCTGTGCGCGCGGCTTACACTGAGGCCGGTGCGTATCGCCGATGTCAAACTACGAAAAGCTCAAAGCGCAACTGGAATCGGCGCCAAAGACTTGGCTGGTCACAGGCGTGGCAGGGTTCATCGGCTCGAATTTGCTCGAGGCTCTGCTCAAGCTCGGCCAACGCGTGATCGGGCTTGATAACTTTTCGACCGGCAAGCGTGAAAATTTGGTGCAGGTCCGGGCACTGGTAACGTCTCAGCAATGGGCAAACTTCAGGCTGGTGGAGGCCGATATATGCGATGCCGCGGCGTGTATCGAGGTGTGCAAGGGCGTTGATTTCGTGCTGCACCAGGCTGCGCTTGGCTCAGTGCCGCGGTCATTTGACGACCCGTTGGGTACGCACCGGAGCAACGTGACCGGTTTCATCAACATGCTCGAGGCGGCACGTCGGGCTGGTGTGGCCAGATTTGTCTATGCCTCCAGCAGTGCAGTGTATGGCGATGACCCGGGCTTGCCCAAGCGCGAGGACAAGATTGGCCGGCCGTTGTCGCCGTATGCCGCCACGAAACTCATGAACGAGATTTACGCGGGCGTGTACGCGCGCGCTTTCGGGCTCCACACCATCGGGCTGCGGTACTTCAACGTATTCGGGCGGTGGCAAGACCCCGAGGGCCCGTACGCGGCGGTCATACCGCGATGGGTTGCTGCCATGTTCAGAGGCGAGCCTGTGTACATTTATGGCGACGGCGAGACAAGTCGCGATTTCTGCCACGTCGAGAACGTGGTGCAAGCTAATTTGTTGGCAGCCGCAACGACGAATCCGGAAGCGGTAAATCAAATTTACAACGTTGCTGTGGGGGAACGCACCACGCTTAACGAGTTGTTCCAAATCATCAGTAGGCTTGTCCGCAAACGTTGTCCAGGCTTGCCCGAGCAGAGGCCGATTTACCGAGATTTCCGGCCCGGCGACGTGCGGCATTCGCTGGCCGATATCAGTAAGGCGCGGCTTCTGCTCGGGTACGAACCGGTTTACAGACTCGAACACGGACTCGAGCTCGCACTTGACTGGTACGCGCAAAACGTCGTTTGAGCGGGCCGCACGCCAGCGCGCAGATCACCGGAGATAATTTTGTAGGCCGATTCGCGTGGGGTGACACGCGCTGACAGAGCATGGCGTTGGCGAGAGCTTACCAAATCATTCCGGACTGATTTGGCCGAGGCCGACTTGCGGTTTCCTGAACCTTTGCCGAGGTGGGCGATTGTGTTTTGTCGAGGCTGCAAGCTTTTTACGTCCGGCAGTGCCCGGCATGCTTGATGTGTGGTGGGCCTT
>JANWZY010000361.1 GCA_025061935.1 Verrucomicrobiia bacterium | reverse complement strand
GCTGTCAGACGCGACGCGGTGTACTCGAACATTGTGTATGAGCTGAGGCAGTTGCAGGCGCGGAACCCCGCCCGCGCGTACGGGAACCTGCTCGAAGCTATTGGTACGAACGATATCACAGGGTACTTCCCGTTCTGGCCTGAGGCGAAGACGCAGCCTGACCCGACCCGATACATCCTGAACCGGCTCCAGCGCGAAGGTGCGGGCAAAATCAAGCTGGGCCTGGACCTGCAGGGCGGCGTTTCGTTCCTGGTCCAAATGCAATACGAGACCAATCCGGAACATTTGCTCGACACGCTCGTGCAGGAGGCAAAAAACAAGGATGCGGCATTCACGAACATGCTCGAGGCCGTGCAGAGGGTGGTAAAGAACCAACCCGATATCCAGATTGCGCAGGTTTTGGACATACTGGCGACAAACGACCTAGCAAGGTATTTCGACGCAGTTCCTCAGGGCACCGCTACCAACCGCGCACGCGCAATTGTCGAGTGGGTCCACCGCCGCGCGCTCGAAACGTCGCAGCGCGAGGCTGCACTGGGCCAGGCGGTCGAAGTGCTGCGTAAGCGCGTGGACAGGTTCGGCGTGGCTGAGCCGATAATTCAGCCGGCCGGCAGCGACCGGATACTGATACAATTGCCGGGCCTGTCCGAGGCCGAGAAAGAGAGCGCGATGCGCCAAATCCAGCGCGCCGCATTCCTTGAATTCAGGCTTGTACATCCGGATAGCGACGAGTTGGTCATGCGTGGCGAGCGCGCGCCTGGATACGAGTTCTTGCCGCACCCCCATGAAACCGTAATTGGCGGTCAGCGCGTGACCGTGCCGGGCTACCTAGTCCAGAAGAAGCCCGCCTACGGAATGACAGGCAAGTACATAAAAAACGCGTTCCCCACTCGCGATCCGTACGGCGGCGGGATCCAGATCGCGTTCAACCTCACGTCCGAAGGCGCTAAAATTTTCGGCAAACTAACTGAAGAAAATGTTGGCCGGCAACTGGCCATCGTGCTCGATGGCGTGCTGTACTCGGCACCTGTGATCCGGACCGCTATCTTGGGCGGCAGCGGTGTGATCGAAGGCGACTTCGACATAGCCGAGGCGCAAGAACTTGCGAATGTGCTGCAGAACCCGCTCGAGGCTCCGGTCAAGATTATTGAAGCGCGTGAAGTTGACCCATCGCTTGGCAAAGACACGATCCAAAGCGGCATCCGGGCGGCGATAATTGGCGCGGCTGCAGTCGCCGCGTTCATGCTCTTTTATTATCTGCTGGCCGGGCTGGTGGCAAATGTGGCGCTACTGCTTAACGTGCTGATTATCTTGGGCGTAATGTGCGCAATTGAAGCCACATTCACTCTACCCGGGATCGCAGGCATCGTTTTGACCATCGGCATGGCCGTGGACGCGAATGTGCTCATTTTCGAGCGGATTCGGGAGGAACTGACCGCGGGTAAATCACTCCGCGGCGCAATCGCAGCCGGTTACAGCAAAGCGTTCGGCACCATCCTCGATACAAACCTCACAACGCTGATCGCGTCCGTCATTTTGATCATATTCGGAACTGGCCCCGTGAAAGGGTTCGGCACAGCACTGACCATCGGTATCACTGCCAGCATGTTCACCGCGCTGGTGGTCACGCGGCTGATATTTGACCTGTTGCTGGACAAGAACGTGCTCAAATCGTTGCCGATGCTCAAGCTCATCGGCGCGACTAACATCGATTTCCTCCGCTGGGCGGTGCCGGCGTTCATCGCGTCCTGGGCGCTAATCTTGGTTGGCAACGCTTACGGCGTATTCATTCGCGGCCACAAAGTGCTCGGCCCGGATTTCGCAGGCGGTATTCAGCAGACATACCTGTTCACCACCCCGCCCGGTGGCAGTGCTGAAACGCTGCGCGAAGACGTGCGGAAAGCGCTCGCGCCACTGGGCTTGGAAGACGTGGCGCCGGTGGTGCAACGCAGCCTCGCCACAGGCGCAGAAACGCTCAGGCTCGTGCTGCCTTACAAGGAAGGCATCTCCGAACTTGTCTCTAACACGCTGCGGGAGAAGCTCCCACAATACAATTTCAGCCACCCATCGGTTGACACCGTGGGCCCGGTCGTGGGCAAGGAAATCACGCGTTCAGCTATTATCGCGACGCTGTTGGCCATGTTCGG
>JANWZY010000360.1 GCA_025061935.1 Verrucomicrobiia bacterium | reverse complement strand
CCTGTGCCACAAGCCAGAACATTTCGTTTTTGCCGTAAGTCCGAGTAAGATGCTCTGTAAGTTCTTTCTGGCGGTTCTTTTCCCAGAGAATTAAAGCCCGATGGAGCGCATCAACTATTGTGTCAAAGTGCTCTTTTTTCTCAAATCGGCTGTCTTTGGCTCTTTCCTCATGCGAAATTACCCGTAGATACTCTTTGTCTTTTCTTATGAGCCCTCCCTGACCCCAGTGCTCAGTAAGCTCAATTCCCACGCTTGAGGCAAGTTTTCTAGCCTCGTCAAAGGGAACACGGGCGTGATTATAAGTCCAGCGCCAAAGTAAATAGAACCGCGTAAGTGGATCGACTCCGCCAAGCTGTGCATTCTGTAAAATACGGCTTAATGCAAATTCCGCAACCACCTTTCGGACATACTCTAATAGCTCTTTTACACTTACTTGCTCTCCTGAAAGTTTTTCTACTCGCGAATACTTGCCGAAGGCTTCAACTGCCGGGCCAATTGCGCTCATGAAAAAGTCCGCACCCCGGATGCCTTCGTCCCAGAACTGGGTAAGCTTCTGCCGCACTCGATCCTCGATCTCGCGCCGGACCCGGCCGAACTCACCCACGGGTGCATCCGCAGCGCGTTTGCGACAGACCATGTAAATCGAGGACGCAAGCGCCGCAGATTCCTGCGCACGTAACCGCGCCTGCATCTCGGTGTGGATCGGCCAGGAGGCCGTCATGTAAAGCCCGGCCTCTAAGAGCGCGTTGATGACCGTCTCCCACGCCTCGGTTGTCTTGTGCGCAAACACGATCACCGCAATGCCGTCTGGCTTCAGCACCCGCCGGATCTCCCGAAACGCCTGCGTCAGCATCCGCTCGAACCGGCGCATGGCCGCGTCCATCCCGCCGGCCTTGCTGGCGTCGGCCACCATCTCCTCGCTTTTGGGCGTAAGGGGCGTGGCAAATAGCTCCGAGTAAAGCTCGCCGATTGTGCGTTTCAGCCACACATAAAAAAAGTCGGACAAATCGCTATACGGCACGTTGTCGTAGTACGGGGGATCGGTCAGTACCGCGTCAAAAAAATCGTCCGGCCAGGGAAGCGAGGTGGCAGTGCCGTGGTGGGCCGCTGACCGCCGCTCCGCCACCTGAACTCCCGTTGCGTGCGCCACAACTTGCGACACGTCCTCGAAAGCACTCTGAAAGCTGCGGGTTGAGTCGCTCAAAATTGCAGTCTCTACGTAGTCCCAAGCCATTGGCAAAGCCTGCCTAGCAAACGTGTGCCCGATCTTTTCGAATCCCGGCGTCCAAGTGCATAGTACTGAGCAGAAGTCTGTCAGCTTCGTTACCACCAGCCCCAAATACGTTGCCACGGCCTTGGCGAACTCGGGTTCGTAGCCGGCGCGGAGCATCTCGGCATGGGCGCGGCGCACCGCATCAGCAAAGGTGATGAGCGCCAGCTTCTGCCGCGCATTGAACAGGTCGCCCCACCGCATCAGGCCGTAGCGTTGCACGCGGAAGCCCAGTGTTTCCAGCGGCGGCAACGGCTCATCCGGCACGGGTTCGATGCCCCAGGCCTCGCGCAGCTTGCGGCGTTTTTCTTCCAGCGCACTTTCTGCTTCGTAATATGCTTTAAGATCAGCATCATTTGGAAGACGGTAGGTTTTTCCATTACGGTTTGGATGATAAAGAACAACTGCTACCATCCGCTGGTTTGCCTTTTTTTCGCGAAAAAGCTTTCGTGTTGCTTTATCATCAATTGTCCCCCCACAAACAGGGCATTTTACATTTGCTCGAGAAACTGTCCCTTCTTCTGGATCAAAGTCTATGGGTTCGCCCTTTTGTCCTACGATTTCTAAATCCACACGCTTTTCTTTAAAATTGGGAATCAAACGCAAAGCAATCCTTCTTTTGTCTTTTTTTGCAAGCCACATCTGGCGCATAAGGGGAATTTCGGCAGAACATAAAGGGTTCTGGCAGAAAAGCGTGCGCGCCCAGATATAGCCAACTGGGATCGAACCGTCAGGGTCATTTGGGTAAAACTTGGCAAGTTCTTTTTTGGCCTCATTCAGTACCCAATCTCCCCACTTTTTGACCTCTTCTAAAAGAGCGGTGCCAAACTTTTGTGGAAATTCGAGTACGGCTTTGTTAAGGATTACCGCTACAGGGTTAT
>JANWZY010000035.1 GCA_025061935.1 Verrucomicrobiia bacterium | reverse complement strand
CGAGCGCGCGCGGCAGATCGGGGTTCGCATCTTCTGCACGCAAGAGACAAATTTTGACGTTTTCGATGCTCTGGTATCTGGCGAGTGCGGCAGCGATTTTTTCGCCGACGTGTTCGGTGGGCATCACGTCCACTTTCAGATGGAATTCGCGGATCTTGGCGGCTGTGGCCGGGCCGACCGCCGCAATGCGCACCGCACCGATGTCGCGCAAATCTTCGAAAGTTTTGAAAAAATAGTCGAAGAACGCTTTGACCCCGTTGACACTTGTGAACACGAGCCAGTCGTACTCGCCAAGCGTTTCAAGCGCATCGTCGAGGCGGTTGAAACTGGTTGGGGGCTCGATCTTGATTACAGGTATTTCAAGGACCTCGGCGCCGCGCGCGCGCAGCGGCTCCGTCAGCTCGGCCGCCTGATCGCGTGCGCGGGTGACGACCACACGTGCGCCTTGCAGGGGCCTGCTACGTTTCCGGGGCTTAGGCTGACCCGCCTGTGCCCCTGAACCGGGTTGGGCAATGGCGTTTGTCTCCATGCCGTCCATCGGTACTAATGGTAACGCAACTGTATCTGCGCGCAACTGCAAGGGCGCGCGCATGCGTGCCCAGGTTGGGTATCAGAAGACACTCTGAGCAGCCTGATGGGTATGGCTGATGCGCTTCCGGACAAGCTCGAGGTTGCAAATGCGCAATTCCGGCTTGCCTGGTTCGTCCAGGACGAGCCTTTGTTGTGGGTCGAGTGAAAGCAGCAGGTGGTCGGGCTTTAGGTTCTAGTCTTCGAATCCGGCGAGCAGCGAGCTTGGCTGGGAGTGATTCAATCATTCGTCACGCAGTTCTGCCGGGATAATGCCGCGTGCGCACGCCTCTTCGAGGGTTGACGGCGGTGTAATAACTGCCGTCCTGCGCGGCCAATAGCTCGTCCGGGCCGTTCCAGAACCCCCAGATTGTGATGTAGTCGTAGTCTTTGCGCACAGCGGGTTCGCCATCGGGTGTGCGTAAGTTCGCAAGCGCGTTAAATCTGCGTTCGTTGGCGAGGTCGTGTTCGGCCCGGCCTTTTCGGCCGGTCATGTATATGGCACGTGCGTATACCGTTTTGATACCAGCGCGGGCAAGCCCGAGTGCGATCGCGAACTCCTCGAATGGGCTGTTGTAACCGCAGGCCTTGGCAGCCGCAGCGTTGGGATGTGAATCGCCTAGCTCGGGTATTTCCCCCATTGGCGAAACTTTCCATACCAGGTTGGTGTTGTCTTTTGTCCGTGTAATGGCACACGCGGTTACGCGGCGACAAGCTCCGTTTCTGAGTCCGGCGCCACCGCTCCGACAAGAAATAAAGGTCGGGTCCTTGCCCACGACCCAGATCAGCCCGCCAGTGCTTTCGGCACGCCCGAAGACGTAATCCACGCCGAAGATGTTAGTCGCGCGCAGGTGCGCCGGCATCGGTCCGACCGCGCTCGAGTCGAATCCCCTGGCCATGTGTTTGAGATAAAGCTGGCGGTGCGTGGTGCGGACCGCCTGCTCGTGCTCGGGTGAACGTTCGAGCAGCTCGTAGTCAACCAGCGCGTATCCGATCTGGCCATTGCGCTCGCACAGCAGCTCATGATCGCGTTTGAACCGCACAATCACGTGCTCCGGTTTCATATCAATGACGCGGAAACCTTTTGGCATCAGTTCGTGGTTCGCCAGGCTAGTGCCGCGCGCCAGAAACTCTGCGCGCGCGCTGGTCGAGTCCGAGAGCCTCGGCTGCTTTAACTGCGTGCAAGCCGTCAATCCAGCCGAAGAGCAACACGTACTGGCGGAGAATATCAGGCTCGACGCCCGGGTGCCGGGCGATGTTAACGCGAATCTTTTCTTCCGACCGTCCCGTTTCCCAAAGCTGGAGCCGCTCGCTGGGCACGTAGATGGCCAGTGGTAACTGGGTGCGCACGTCTTAGGGCCCATATTCGCCCCGGCGCAGTTCCATCAGCAACGCAAATTCCTCGAACGGGCTGTTGAACTCGGCATTGATAAACTTGGCGAGGGTGAGTGTATCGAGCGGTACCGTCTCGCCCACGCGCGACCATTTCACCACAAGCTGGAGCGTGCGGCCATTGACAGTGGGGGTGGGACCTTGTAGATCACGCTGCTGCCTTCGAGCCGCTCACGCTTCGCCTCGAACCACTCGCGCGCGTACCAGTTCTCGGGCAGTAAATTCGGCCAAAACGCTAGCCCGTAGCGCGTCAGGTACAAATCGCCACCGTCAGCGGTTTTTATGTGCTGGTAGTCCACGCCCAGCAGGGATACGGGCTCGCCGGGCGGTTGCGGGCTGTGCTGGGGTGGATATGGCGGCGGCGCTGCGCCCGGCACGGCAGTAAGTGCTGCGTCGCGGGCAGCCGAGCGCGCAGGGGCATTATTGGATAATTGCTCGGGCACGGTGCTAATCTACGCTTGCCTGCTTCCATTTCAGGGCGAGGTTTTGACGGCGCTGCGGGCCTGTGGGCCAGGCAAGGAGGGGGTTACGCAGCATGGCGCGGCATGCCCATGCGCCGGATCGGCAGGAAAACAAACTGGCCGGGCCTCACCGCCTGGTAAGAGCTGTTATTTGAGCGTGTCGAACCATGCCTTTGCTGCTAGCAGGCTCGGTAAGGCGCACGCGCGGTGGTCGTTGGTCGGCGACGGGATCAGGAGTGTGACATTTGTTGCGCCGCGCGCGCGCATCGAGTTGGTCGCAATGTGCGCATTGGCGATCAGCACGTCCTGGTCACCCCCGCAGTGATACAGCCTGACCGGCGCGCGGGGTGCCCAACCGTACACGTCATTCTCCCGCAGAAGTATCCGGAACGGATGGTTTGTGCGCTGTTGAACGGCCGCCAAGTACTCCGGATCGAGCATTTGGCGCGGGTCGGGTGGCATGGCAGCATTGATTTCCGCGGCTGCGGCATTGCCTCGGAGCAATGGTGGGAGCGTGGTGTTATACGGCGCGGCGAGTATGTCCTCGAACCTGGGTGCAAGCGTGTAAACATGGTGATACGCTGCGAGCAGGTAGGCGTAGTAGTACGGGTTCGGCTTGGGCCGGTCCGATAGGAAGTCGTCGAGGGTCGTCCCCGATAGGTCGTACGCGCCTGCCATGGGCGCCGAGGCCGTAACCGTGAACTCGTCGGCATGGTAAGTTTCCAGCTCACGGTGCAGCGCCATTGTTGCGTGGCCACCTTGTGAATAGCCCATCAGGAATAGTTTTCCACTCAAGCCAAGGCCACGACTGGCGCAATACGCCCTGGTTGCGCGGAGCATGTCCACACACGCAGTTGCCTCTGTCCAAGCATGATGATACGGGTGCAACGGTGGCGCGTCGCCGAGACCGAGATAATCGGCGATGGCGGTTACGTAACCGGAACTGGCCATGACCAGGCCAACCAACACATCACCTGTGAGTGAAGTTGTGACTGATGGCGCGTCGTTCGTCCTCGTGATTGTCCCGTGTTGATAACTTGCGATTGGGAGATTAGTCGCCGCGCCTTGGGGGAGCGCTATTAGGCCGGACGCAATTGTTTTGTTCCCGACCGGGCCGATCGTTTCGTACCTGAGCTTGACTAGTTCAACCCCGTATTGCGGTGTGACAGGGATACCGTACGACCCAAAAAGGACGCCGAGCACCGCGCGTGAGTACGCGCCGGCCACCGTGGCAGCGAGTAAACGCCCGCGTTGGGCCTGCTCGACCGCGATTACGCGATAGAACTGCTGTTGCGCAGCGTTTGTGCGCGGGTCCCGCCAACTTAAAGTGGTGATTGGCCATGGCGCGGTATGCGGCGCGTTCAGCCACGGGTGGTCGGCCATGTCACTTCGGTATTGAACCGTGTACGCGTTGGTCAGGCCTGGTGGTGTCCAGCCGAGCGTGAAGTTTGTTGGTGTGCTGTCCAGCACGTACAGGCGAAATTGCGGGTGCGCGGTGCGTGCGAGCAAGAAGCAGGCGAGCGCGAGCGCGGCCCGGAGTGTGGCCGGCGCGTACTCACGCGCGCTGCGGGTTTGGCGACGCCTCACGCGCATGGTGCCAGTTAGAGGCGGACATGTCTCATTGCGTGCTTCAGGCATGGCGAGACAGGAACTCGTCGCGGAGCATGGCAAAAATGAGCATGTCGCGCCATTCCCCTCGCACCACTACCGCCTTGTGGTGGTGCGCTTCGGGTCGCATGCCGAGCTTCGCGCACAGCCGGGTTGCCGGGATATTGTCCGGGGTGCAAGCGGCGACTGCGCGGTGTATGCCGAGGATGCCGAAGCACAACTCAAGCACGGCTGTGGCGGCTTCGGTCCCGATCCCTTTCCGCTGATGCGCCGGGTGCACCAACAGGCTCAGTTGCGCTTGCGCAGCACGCAGATCGAAAAAGTCGGGCGGCTCGATCACCATCCGTCTTGTGGGGGCTGGGAAGCCGCTCGATAGCGGGTTTGGGGGTGAAAACATCAGGCTCACGCATCCGATCAGTTGAGCGGTTTGCTGGAGCTCGATGCCGAGGTAGAACGGTTGTCCGGGCGTGGTAAGCTTCGATTGGCCGTCGGTCTCGGCCCATTCCACCACTTGCTCTTCTGTCATTGGGCCGCCATCAACGTGCGCGAAGAGCGCTTCGCTCGATACAAGTGCAAGCAGGTCTTTCCAGTCGGTAGGTTTAAGCCTGCGCAGGACAAGTCGCTGTGTCTGTAGCGGTATGGGTACTTTGCCGCCAACAGTTTGGCCTTCGATGGGCACGATAACAGGTTCAGTGCATTCGGCGCAGGGCACGAGCCGGCCGCGGTCATCAGCCGGGAATGATAATGTGGCACCGCAGTACGGGCAGGCGAAATCAACGAAAGCGTCTTCGTTCAACATAGCGCTGGACTCCTTTTTCGCATCTGCTGTGACAGTGTCAAAATCGTGGTTGGTGGCGCGCTGATTGGATCAGCAGGTGCACCAGGGTAACGAACACGAAAATGAGCAGTGCTGCTACAAGCAAACTCGCCAGGGTGCGCACCGCCCGCGCATGTTTGAGCGCGCGCTGGGTACGCTGGCGTTCGGCCTGCTCGAATAGCGCGAATTCGCGCTCGAGTGCCGCCGCAGCCGCCTCGTCGCGCAATTGTAGAGTAAGCCACCGCGGGTAGAGGCTTTTCCAGCTCGGGGGCAGTTTTTTTAATTCTTCAATTGTGGCCGGTTCCATGCCCACCTTTTGCCAGAACGGGTCGCGCTCCTGCGTCCAAAGCCTGACCAGTCCGTAGTTTTGGGCAATGGATGAGATCCTGTCCCAGAGCAACCAGCGGAGCTGGTCCGCAACAGCCCGGTCGGCGAACGCTTCGCTATGAATCCGACCTTGCTTTTCGTGTATCTGCAGGCCGACTGCGCCCACGACTACGCCCTGTTGGGTTTCGATCACTTGAAATTCTGTAAGCCGTTTCTCCAATTCCCAAGCTGGCAGCTCGGCCGCCTGCCATAACGCGCGCAATTGCTGCAGGTGATCAATTGTGGCTCGGCAGACCCTATATTCGGCCGTGCTCATCGGCTGGATGCTAATGTAGTTTGTGCCGGTGGCAATTTTGAAGTTCGGTATGGCCGGCCAGATTTTTATTCGCGCGCGCCGCGCCGGCCGGCAATGCGCAAAAATCAGCTACCGATGCTCAAAAATCAGCTTGCGCGGAGCGTGCGTTTTGCCGAGGCTGTCTGCCCCGTTGTTAAGCATGGAAGCGGTTATGGATACTGAAAGCAACAAGGCACTTTGGCTAAAGGCGTGGCTTGAGGCAGTTGACGTCAAGCCTGCGTTGAGCGTACCCCCGGGCCAGCGCGTGTATCGGCTTGTCTTGCTCGGCGCGCCAGGCGTGGGCAAAGGAACACAAGCCGAGCTGATGAGCGCGCGGCTCGGCCCGTGCCACCTGGCCACTGGCGATATTTTCAGGGCGGCCAAAGCGCTTGATCCGGCCCGGCTCAGTCCCGCGTTGAGAGAGGCACTCAAGTACATGGACCGGGGCGAACTGGTGCCGGACGAGACTGTGGTGGCGCTTGTTCGCGAGCGCGCGCATTGTTTGCGCTGGCCCACAGGGTTTTTACTCGACGGGTTCCCGCGGACGGTGCCGCAGGCGGAGGCACTGGAGCAAATTTTGGCCAACGAGGGACTTAAACTCGATGCGGTGCTGAACTTTGAATCGCCGGTCGAGTTGATCATCGCACGGCTCAGTGGCAGGCGCACGTGTCCGAAGTGCAAGGCGGTGTTCCATATCCAAACTCGCAAGCCGCGTGTCGAGGGCGTTTGCGACAATTGCGGCACGCAGCTCATAATACGAGACGACGACCGGCCCGAGGCGATCCGGGTGCGGCTGGAAGTGTACCAGAAAAGCACTGCGCCCTTGGTCGAGTATTACCGGCAGAAGGGGCTGTTGGTTACGGTTCCCAGTGACGGGCCGCCGGAAGAGGTTTACAAAGCCACACTTGATGCACTGGCGGCGCGGCGCTAGGAACATGCCCGCGTTTGATTTATAATGCAGGCTTTTGATACGCTGGTAGCGTGATAGCGCTGATTGATTACGGCGCGGGCAATCTGCGCAGTGTGCACCGCGCACTTGTTGCCGTGGGGGCGCAAGTCGAGCTTGTAACGGCGCCTGAGCGGGTGCACGCCGCGCGCGCAGTCGTGCTGCCCGGTGTCGGCGCGTTCGATGATTGTGCATGCGGACTGGCCGCGCGCGGGTTGATTGACGCCTGCAAGCAGTTCATCGAAACGGGCGGGCTTTTCCTCGGCATATGTATCGGGTACCAAATCTTGTTCGAACGCAGCGAGGAATTCAACAGCACCGCGCCCGGGTTCGGGTATTTCAAGGGTAAAGTTGTCAGGTTTACGGAGCGGCCCGGATTGAAAATCCCGCAGATTGGTTGGAACCGGGTCGAGCTGGTGCGTCCGGATTGCCCATTATTCGAAGGGATACCTGACGGCAGCTACTTTTATTTCGTGCACAGCTTTTATCCCGTGCCTGTTGACGAAAGCATTGTAGCGGGCAGGACAGCCTATGGGGATGTGTTTGCCTCGGCTGTATGGTGCCGCAACGTTTACGCCGTGCAGTTTCACCCGGAAAAGAGCCAAAAGGTCGGATTGCAACTTTTGAGAAACTTTGTCCGGCTTGCCGAGGCAAAGTCACGGGGGGACCAATAGCCAATGGGCAGAGAATTTGTGCCCGGTCAGCTTTTATGCTACAGTTCGGGTGTAAAACTGCCGGGCGGGCGGTCCGCGCGGCGCCAAACTGGAGCGAAGAGACCAAACAGACGAGGGTTGTTGAACTATGGCATTCGAACTACCACCGTTACCGTATCCCAAGACAGCCTTGGAGCCGTATATTGACGCGCTGACGATGGAAATCCATCACGGTAAGCACCACGCCGCGTACGTGGCGAACCTCAACAAAGCGATTGCGGGTTATCCAGAACTTGAGGCCAAGCCAATTGAGGCGATTCTGAGCGATCTCAGCTCGGTTCCGGAAAAAATACGCACGGCTGTACGCAATAATGGTGGCGGGCACTACGCGCACACGCTGTTTTGGAACATCATGGGGCCGAACGCTGGTGGTAGCCCGACAGGCGAATTGGCAGACGAGATCAAGGCTACATTTGGAAGCTTCGACGCGTTCAAAGAGAAGTTCGAGGCTGAAGGATTGGCACGGTTCGGCAGTGGCTGGGTATGGCTGTTCGTGAACAAGGCCGGGAAGCTCGAGATCGCATCCACCCCGAACCATGACGCGCCTATCATGGGCATGGGCATTGCCGGGTGCGAAGGCAAGCCGATCATGGTCTGCGACGTGTGGGAACACGCTTATTACCTCAAATACCAGAACCGTCGGGGTGATTTTCTCAAAGCCTGGTGGAACGTGGTCAACTGGGCCGCAGTCACCAGGTACTATCAGGACGCAAAAAAGAGCGTAGTGGTGGGGTAGTACCTCTTGGACGCGGGATTAAACTGAAGCTTTTGCCGCTGCGCTAACGTATTTGCTTGGCACGCCGCGCCTCGGGGCGCAGCGGGGCGGTACTATAGCCGCTCACGGCATGGTTGGTACCAAGCCGTACGGGCCGAAATTGGCTCGGGGACAGCTTTTGTGACTGAGCTGATCTATCGGGTCGCGTGGGAACTACCGCGGTTTTAGTTGGGGGAAAAGGATCACATCCCGGATGCTTTCGGCGCCGAGGAACATCATGCAGAGTCGGTCTATGCCCATGCCCATGCCTCCTGCAGGTGGCATGCCGTGTTCGAGCGCGATCAAAAAATCTTCGTCGAGTTTTTGGCGTTCGCCTCCGGCTTGTTGCTCGAGCCGCTGCCGCTGTTCGATCGGGTCGTTCTGTTCGGTATAATCGGGTGCAATTTCCTGACCATTGATGCAGCACTCGAACACCACGACCGTGGTCGGGTCGTCGGGGGAGGTCTTGGCGAGCGGTATAAGCTCCTTGAGCGCGTGCGTGACGAATGTGGGCTGGATCAACGTCGGCTCGATGAGTTTTTCGAACACTGCTTGCGTGACCTCGAAGTCTTCGTATTCTGGCCCGATTTCGACTCCGAGCGCGACTGCGCGCGCGCGCCGTTCGGCAGGTGAAATATCGAACCAATCTGCTCCTGCGCGCTCGCGCACTATGTCCTTGTACCGGACACGTCGCCACGGCGGCCGCAGGTCTATGGTCTTAACAACATTGCCCTGGGCGTCCTTGTGCTCGATGACAAGTGTGCCAAAGACTTTCTCGGCCACGTGGCAAACGAGGCTTTGAACCAGTTCCATCATGGTCTCGTAGTCGGCATAGGCCTGATATGCCTCGAGCATGGTGAACTCGGGGCTGTGTTTGCGAGAAATGCCCTCGTTCCTGAACACGCGCCCGATCTCGAACACCTTGTCCATGCCGCCGACCAGCAGTCGCTTTAGCGGTAGCTCGAGCGCGATGCGGAGGTAAAAATCGCAGCCGAGTGCGTGATGGTGCGTTACGAACGGCTTGGCCGCTGCGCCGCCAGGAATGGGTTGCAATACCGGCGTTTCGACTTCGACGAACCCGCGGGCGTGTAAGAAGTTCCGGATCTCACGCACTATTTGAGACCGCTTGAGGAAAAGCTCGAGCACCTCGGGGTTCGCCATCAGGTCGAGGTAGCGCTGCCGGTACCGCAGCTCTGTGTCTTCGAGCCCGTGCCATTTGGCCGGCGGCGGGCGCAGCGCTTTGGCCAATACAACGAATGAGGTCACGCGGACGGAGATTTCGCCTGTTTTAGTGATGAACATCGTTCCGTGTGCGCCGATGAAATCGCCCAGGTCGAGGTCCTTGAAGATGGCGAACTGTTCTGGGCCGAGCACGTTTTGCTGCGCGTAAAGCTGGATGCGCCCGGTCTGGTCGCGGATATCAACGAACATGCTCTTGCCCATATCGCGGTGCGCAGTGATCCGGCCTGCCACAGCGACCTGCCTGCCCTCGGCGTAATTGGCTCGCGCGGCAGCGCAGGTCTCGCTCGGGGTAAATTTGTTCCTGAACGGGTCGATTCCCTTGGCGCGCAGTGCGGCCAGCTTGGCCTTGCGCTGTTCGATGAGCATTTCCAGAGGCCGCTGGGGTGCCTCAGCGGTGTTGCCCTGATTGGTGTTTTTTCCATTCGCGTCCATAGGCCGCCAGAGATGAAACACGAACGCCGGCATGTAGCCAAGGATTTGATTACTGACAAGTCTGGGTCGTTCTGTACCGGGGCGCGTGTGTTTTAGGGTGTTCGCACTTGGGACGAGCTTTTTTGCACGGAAGGCATCGAAGGTCGTTTTCGCTCAGCCATTCCAAAGTTTCTCGCATCGGGATTAAAGCCCCTTGGCCGGCTCGAGGTCTGGTTCGCGCAAAGTTCAACTGGAAGAAAGCTCGGGGTCCCGATGTAGTGACGGTGAAGCGCCGAAGTTAGAGTTTTCCATTGTGCTGGGTCGGGCGCGAACCGTTAGCTGAGCAGCAAAGGCTGCGTGATAGCTGTGCAGCCTGGCAGAAAACGGTAGTGCGTCGCACGGGCGGGCCCTCGCCCTAACGCCGCGCGCGGGAGCGAACTCGTTCTTGCCCGAGTTTCGCCTTTCAGTTTGCCGGCGGTTTAACTAAGCTCCGGGTGTGGACCCGACACCGGTGCAAGGCGCGATCGCATTTGTGATTTGTGCCGGGGCAAGTTTCTTTTTTGCGCTGGCCGAAACGGCGCTGTTTTCACTCAGCAAATGGCAGCTCGACCAGTTGGCCCAAACGGGCGATCCCAGGGCAAAAAAGGTCCAAGCGCTGCTGTCGAACCCTGACGACCTGCTTGCGAGCATCGTGCTCGGCAACACGTTTGCCACCGCGGGTATGGTTGGAGTAGTCGTGTGGGTGGCGCTCCGCGGATTCTGGCCGTTGATCCCGAGCGTGGCGGTCTCGCTGGTGGTCGTTTTGCTTGGCTGCGAAGTGTTGCCCAAGACACTTGCGGTGCGCCGACCCGAGCGGTGGTCGCTGCGGGTTGCTGAGCCGATGCGGCTAATCCATGCACTGGGGAAGCCACTGCGCGCAGTTGCTCAAGCGTTGAATGGCGCTGTACTCAAGGCGCTTCTGCCGGGGGTGAGCAACCCGCGTCCGGGCATCACAGACGAAGAATACCAGGAACTGCTCGAGCTAGCATTCCAGCAAGGTGCGTTGGCACGGGCCGAGCGCGACATTATCCTGCAAATAATCAGGCTCGACCGGCGCACCGCGCGCGAGGTCATGATACCCCGTGCGCAAATGCAGACAGTGTCAGACGACGCCTCAATCGAGGAGATGATCGAGGCTGCGCGCAGGTACAAAAAGCCACGGCTACCCATTTACGACGAGGCCACAGACACGATTGTGGGGATACTCAACACGCGCGTGTTGCTACTGGACCCGAATGCAGACCTGGCCGAGGCGATCGAGATTCCCTCATTCGTGCCAGAGAGCATGAACATGCTCCAGCTACTCAAAAGCCTGCAGCAGCAACAGCGCGGGCTAGCAATTGTCTTGGACGAGTTCGGGGACCTCGCCGGTATGGTCACCACTGAGGATATCCTGAACGAAATCGTGGGTGGGGTGCGCGCGGTGGCGCCGGCCGAGCGGCTCGTGTTGGAACGGCTTGGCCCCGGCAAATGGCGTGTCAGTGGGCTGCTGCGCTTGGACGATTTCAGGCGTGAGTACCCTCAGCTCGGGCGCGTGCCTGAGGTCGAAACCATGGGCGGGCTGATGCTCAGCTTGTTGGATTCGGTGCCGGTACCAGGCCAGTCGGTCGTGTTCCGCGGACTCAAACTGACAGCGCACGTGGCCGACGAGCGCCGCGTACGGGAATTGTTGGTCGAGGTGGTTAAGTAAATGGGTTTCGAGCTTATCACATTCGATCCTGTGAAGTTTGTACTGCTCCTGCTGAGCCTTTGCCTTTCGTTCCTGCTTTCAGGCATGGAAGCGGGCGTGTTCGCACTGAACCGGCTACGTATCCGTCACCTCGCGCGTACCGGCCATGCTTCGGCGAAACTGCTCCAGGGCTACCTCGAAAATCCGGAAAACTTCCTCTGGACGATCGTGGTGGGCAACACCGTGGCGAATTTTGCAATACTTGGCCTGTTGATGGCTGCGCTCAACATGGCTTTCGGTCACAACCGTGCCTTGTTCGTAGCCGCCTTTATTGTGGCCGTGTTCCTTTTTTACACCTTTTGCGATTTGTTGCCCAAAATGTTGTTCAGGCTCTACCCGAACCGGTTGTGCCTCGCTATGGCGCGCCCGTTCAGATTCGTCCACATCGGATTGCGTCCACTGGTCCGGTTTGTCGAATGGTGCTCGCGCTTGTCCCTGCGATGGTCCGGCAGTAAGACTTTTACAGGCAGGCTGTTCGGGAACCGCGAAGAATTGCGCCTGCTTATGCGCGAGTCCGCGCGGTCGTTCAGTTCCGAGGAACGGGCCATGATCAACCGCGTGCTCGACCTGCAAACATTGACGGTCAAACACATAACCACCCCCATAGCGCGCACCGTTTGCGTCGAGGCACACCAGCCGGTGTCAGACGTGTTCAAGCTTTGCCGCGAGCACAACGTCACGCGTTTGCCGGTTTGGGACACGCGCGACGGCCAGCGCAGGATTGTCGGCCTAGCGGATCTGGACGCGCTGCTGTTTGAGGCGGAGCTGGACCAAACCAAGCCAATCGGCGAGTTCATCAAGCCGGCAGCTTACATTGACCACGACACCAGCCTCGAGTCGGCGCTGGGCCAACTCCAGCGCAGTGGCCAGCGCATGGCAGTTGTACTCGGCCCGGACGCGCGTGAAATAGGCATAGTAACGCTTGCTGACATATTCAAAGCGATCTTTGGCGAAATC
Source organism: Verrucomicrobiia bacterium (assembly GCA_025061935.1). Classification (GTDB taxonomy): domain Bacteria; phylum Verrucomicrobiota; class Verrucomicrobiia; order Limisphaerales; family DTLC01; genus DTLC01. The sequence goes on along the minus strand of JANWZY010000035.1, from coordinate 2,455 downwards.
ACGCTCTGAAAATGCACAAAGCCCAAGCGCTCGATCTGCTGGTCAAGTTGCTCGCTGTAGCCGTGCTCGTGCTGCTCAACGGGTTCTTTGTTGCGGCGGAGTTCGCCCTGGTACGTATCCGCGACACGCAACTGGACGAACTGGCGCGCAAGGGCCAACGCCGCGCCAAAATCGCGCGGCACATCCTCAGGCATTTGTCTGCGTACCTGAGCGCGACACAGTTGGGCATAACCGTGGCGAGCCTCGGCCTCGGTTGGGTCGGCGAACCGGTCTTCCGCACACTCCTTACCCCCTTGTTTGATGCACTTGAAATTGGGTCGCACACAGCCAGGCAATCTATTTCGTTCGCAGTCGGATTCTCGGCCATCACTTTCCTCCACATCACGGTTGGCGAATTGGCGCCGCGCTGGCTCGCCATTCAGAAACCGCTCACATGCACGCTCGCAGTTGCGCCGCCACTCCACGCGTTCTACGTGGTTTCGTACCCATTCGCTTGGGTGCTGAACCGCACCGCGCAATGGCTGCTCAGGCAAGTGGGTTTGTCTCCAGCGGACGAGGCCGAGCACGGGTACTCTGAATCCGAACTCCGGCTTCTGTTCCGCACGTCGCAGGAACGTCTGGGCACGACCAAACTCGGCCGCGACATCGTGCTGAACGCACTCGAACTGCGGCACCGGCGAGCGCGCGACGTAATGCGCCCGCGCCATGAAATTGTCGCTTTAAACACCGAAGCCACAATCGCACAGTGTCTGGATGTGGCCGAAAAGACCCGTTACTCGCGATTCCCGTTGTGCGAGAAAGGCGACCTCGACAAAACGCTCGGCGTCGTCCACATCAAAGACCTGTATGCGATGCGATTCAAAGCGCGGACTGGCGCCGACCTTGCGTCGGTGGCGCGAAAACTTGTTTATGCGCCGGAGACGGCCAGGCTCGAAAAACTGCTTGATACTTTACTTCAGCGTCGCACCCACATGGCTATTGTCGTTGATGAGTACGGCACGACCACTGGCCTTGTGACGCTTGAGAACATCCTCGAAGAACTCGTCGGCCAGATACAAGACGAGTTCGACATCGAAAAACCGCTTGTCACGCGCTTGGCAGATGACGCTTGGGAACTGGCCGGTCAGTTGCCCCTCCACGAGCTTGCGGAACTGACCGGACTCGAGTTCCGCGCCGAGGGCATCGCTACTGTTAGCGGACTGGTCACGCACAAGCTCGGCGGGTTCCCCAAGCCCGGCGACACACTAAGACTTGGAGAGTTCGAGCTGCGGGTCGAGGAAACCGATGGGTTGCGCGTCGCGCGGTTGCGACTCACCAGGCTCAAAGATCAAACCGAGTGTGCGAGCTGAGGCTGCGGCTGGGCCGGCCCACGCGCAGGATGCACCAGGCAGGGTGGGACCACGCGGTTAGGGGTGATTACATTATTCCCGGGCTCAGCCCCCGGCAGCAAGGTTCTGTCTTCCGTGCGCCAACGGGCCGGGGCGCGCCTGTACAGCAGGTTCACCAGCTCGCACCATAAATGGCCAGCGCCGAAGTCACGACCGTGAAGGCAATTATCACTGCCGCGCCCAGCCAAAGGCCGTGCACTGCCGCCACACTCGCGAGCATGACGCTCAACACAATCCAGATCGCAAGCGGCTGGGTCCCGCTCCTATGATGGCTCCCGGTACCGCGCTTGTTTATCAACAGTGGCGTGACAAACGCGAGGATTAGCAGCGTACCCATTAGCCACCCGATCGCGCTCGACACTGGCGCGCCGTACCATGTCGGCAGCCCTGGCCGAGTTTCCCAGACCCAGAACCTGCCGAGCCGACTCGCGAACACTTCCAAGCCCAGGTCAAACGAAGCAGCCAAAAACGCGGCTACGCCCATGACCCATAGCCCGTAATTTTGGGATTTGCGCCACGGCCGCATGATAAGCCGCGCTACCCCCCGCGCGTTGAGCACGACCGCGACCCACACCAGTGGCATGGCCCACGGCACAAGCCCAAAGATGCGCGGCCCGGCCGCGTCCATGTAGCGCATTTTCCCGAACGGTATGCCGAGGGCAGCATCCAACACAAGTATGCCGGTCGAAAGCAAGGCAGTCACGCCCGCTGCGAGCCAGACATTTTGCGCGGGCGCGCTCCGCGACGCAGCCGCAATTGTAGCCGCTACCGCGACTAGTACCGTGGATGCGGCCACAGGCCCTTTGGCTTTCTCAGGCACGGCCCGGCACTCGATGCCGACCCATGCCACCGCGAGCAACGCAAGTGCTGCAATTAACCCTGTATCAAGCGAGACTCCGCGCCGGGCAACGCGCGCCGCACGCACTTGCGACGGCGCGCCGGGCGCTGGTGGTTGTGTAGCTGCGTTTCCTGTCACTGCCGCGCGCAGCTTCGCGCGCGCGACAAAAAATTGGAAGCCGAAACTGCCGGGGGTCAGGGTATAAGCACAGTTTACACGGTTATGGCAC
>JANWZY010000359.1 GCA_025061935.1 Verrucomicrobiia bacterium | reverse complement strand
GTGTCATGGGCATTTCCCATTGCCGTTTAAACAAATGTTCCAACCGGCGCGCAGAGTGCGTATCTTTTAGACGGCAGCGCCGGCAAAACAAATTTGTCGGTCACTGCCGGGCACCGGTTTCGAGCAACAAAACCTATTCGAGCTGCGCGCGTTGTCAAACTTTGCGCAGGATAAGCTGGGCGCGTGCGCTCACGACTGGATGAACGTCCGTTAACAGTGCAAACAACGCTTTACGTGTTGGCCATACCAATTTGGACACCACACGCTGAATCCGACGGATGCGAAGTCGGGTTTTACACCCCTCGCCCTTTCTCAGGCCGGTTGGCCAACCTTTTCGTACACATTGACGCGCGCTGGCGGGACGTTGCGCCAAACAATTTCCCACGCAGCCAGTTTGAAGCATCCGGTAGCCGGCGGCTGCAAACTGTGTAGATGGTAACTAAACTGAATCCATCTGCCACCGGGTCCCAGCACAGACCCGATTTTCTGGGCTAGGGCGAGCCGCCGCTCGCGCGAAAAATTCCGAAGCGGTAGGCTCGACACCACCGCGCCAACCTGCATGTGTGGCACATGCTTTTGGACAAGCGCATCTAGGTCCCAGGCGTCCCCCACCACTACGCGCAGGTCCGGAAATTTCACGCGTAACAGCGCTGCGAGCCGCGCAGATTTCTCAATTGCCAAGACCTGGCTCTGTTCGAGACCGCGCTCGAGTAGTGCGCGCGTGACCGCACCAGTGCCTGAACCCAGCTCGATCACAACCGCGCCGGGCTCGACGGGCACCCACCGCGCCATTGCTGCCGCAAGCGAACGTGAGCTGGGCAATATCGCGCCGACCTGCTGCGGCCGTAGTACGGCTTCCTTCAAAAAAACCGCTGTCGCGTTTATCCGTGCTCGTATTCGCGCGGTCATTTGATAACCAATATCGCTCTTGCAAAAAATTACTCGGCCCACCGCGTCGGCCTCCAGCAAATTTCGCTAGCACATCCGGCCGCAGGCCATGTAGCAACTGGACTTTTACGCAGCCTTGCGAATAAAGTGCACGCATGCAACACGGACAGTTAACCGGCAAAATCGCGCTTGTAACCGGCGCAAGCAGGGGGTTGGGCAAAGCCATTGCGACCGCCCTAGCACGTGCAGGTGCTTCCCTCGTACTTACCTCACGGAACGCAGAATTGCTTGCGGCCACCGCCGCTGAAATCCGTGCGTTCGGTGCCGAAGCCGAGCCGTTCCCCGCCGATGTATCCGACGCCACACAAGTCTCGGCACTCGAGCAGCATGTCCGTTCGCAATTCGGTAAGCTTCATATCCTGGTCAACAACGCCGGCATAAATATCCGGAAGCACTTGGCCGAATTGACCCTCGAAGACTGGAACAAGGTGCTAGCGACGAATTTGACATCTGTATTCCTGATGTGCCGCGCGTTTGTGCCCCTGATCAAAGGCCAGGGCTACGGCAGGATCGTCAATGTAGCCTCGATGCTCGCGCATGTCGGGTTGCCCGGGAGGACTGCGTACTCAGCGAGCAAGTCTGGCCTGCTCGGATTCACGCGCGCGCTCGCACTCGAGCTTGCGCACGAGCAAATCACCGTAAACGCGATCTGCCCAGGGCCATATCCGACCGAGATCAACCGCGCCATACTCGAGAGTCGGGAACAGGCGGAGTTTTTCCTGTCGCGCGTGCCGCTGGGCCGATGGGGTAACCCGCACGAAATCGGCCAGCTTGTCGTGTACCTCTGCTCGGACGCGGCAGGGTACATAACCGGCACGAACATCCTAATAGACGGGGGCTGGACGGCCCAATAATTGCGCGGTGCGGCGCCCGTTTGAGAACCCCGGGCCGGTAAAATGTGAGTCCGGCCGCAGCAGCTTAGGGCAACTGCATTTCCATTGCGGCGCAGTCCGGGCATGGCGGCAGAGGTGACATCCTCTGAGTCGAATGACTTGACCGACCGGCGATACAAATTCGGAGTGCGGGTAGCAGTCGCGGTTTTGTGCATGTGTTGGGCGGGGTGGTGCGCACCCTCGATCGAGATAACGGAACTGCCCGCATACCGCACGTTCGATGACCTGGCCGGCAAGGTTAGTGGTGTCGAACCGAGCGCACACCGCGTGGCGGTTCGCACCTAACTGTCGCCTCGTAGCTCATACACGAAACCCATCCCCAATTAGCGAGTTCGTC
>JANWZY010000358.1 GCA_025061935.1 Verrucomicrobiia bacterium | reverse complement strand
CGTGCTCGAGGGCACGAACCTGGCCCGGTACACGTATGTAGCCAACTCGCCGTTGGTCGGCCAGATCGCCTTCAGCAACCGCGTCTCAAGCCAGTGGCACCTGCGCATGAGCACCGTCAAACAATACGATTATTTGAATCGGCTGACGTTTGTGGGGAGCACACCCGCCTCGGGTGTCGGCAGCGACGCCCCGCCGCTGCCTTCGTTCACCTACACCTACAACAACGCGAATCAGCGCGTGCGGGTCAATCTGGCCGACGGCTCATACTGGCTGTATGAATACGACGCGCTTGGCCAGGTCATATCCGGCAGGCGCTACTGGCCCGACGGCACGCCTGTGGCCGGCCAACAGTTCGAGTACGGCTTCGACCACATCGGCAACCGGACTCAGACCAAGGCCGGCGGCGATGAAAACGGCTGGAACCTGCGCACTGCAACTTACACGGCGAATCTGTTGAACCAGTACACCAGTCGCACTGTGCCCGGGTATGTTGACATCCTAGGCGTTGCGCTGGCCACAAAGACGGTCACTGTCAACGGCCAGGCTGCGTATCGCAAGCTCGAGTATTTCCGCAGAGAACTGAGCGTGAACAACGCTTCAGCGCCGGCATGGGAAGGGGTGACAGTATCAGCTACGTGCGAACCCAGTGTCACAGGCCGTGTGTTTGTGCCCAGGACACCTGAGCAGTTCAGCTATGATCTGGACGGCAATCTGACGGTTGATGGCCGGTGGAATTACACCTGGGACGCTGAGAATTGGCTGGTCATGGCAGAAAGCTTCCCATCGGAGTTTAATGCCTGCCGCCGGGGGATCGTCCGGACTTATGATGGGGAGAGGGAGAGAATCCTGTGGGTGTTACGAAGACAAGGGCATAATTGGGTTAGCCGGAAAAGGCGAGAATTTCGATCCGGAATAGTAGGAAGTGTGAAAGCTGGGTGGAGCACCTCCACATAGTGCTAGTTGCATGTTTCGCACTCTGTGCGGGGTAAGTTGTTAGTTCGGCGGGTTTTACCGCGGTGGGGTTATGACCCGCTTCGACTCCATCATTCCCACAGCTTCCGTGACACGACTAAAGCTGCAGAAACGAGGCGGTGGGTTGATTTTGCGCAATGTCGGCGTTTCTATAGCCCAAAGGTAGCGAAATGGGTTGGAAAGATTCGGCTCTCGTTTGGTTTGGCCGCTGAGCCTTTTGGCCGGCCCCCCCAGTAAACACCTTCGCACTGGGTTGTGCTGATTCGACTTGCTTTACATGCAACGAGCACAAGTTTTTGATCCGCTGGTCGCGCAGCAGGCGGGCTGGCCGGTTTGGTCCGGATTTAGCAAGCTGGTGCGCAGAACAAATTATTGATGGGGTTGTGCTGGCGCTGAAGGGCAAATGGTTTGGAGCCAGCGCAAGGCAGCTTCTTCGCCGAAAAGCTTGGTGCGGTCGAAAAAAATAATCAAGTCCCGGTCAGGCAACGTTTCCAACGCCATCCCTATTTTGCCGAGTTCACCCAGCGCTTGGCGGCGCTGTTCGACTAGCTCGAGCTGCTGTGCGACGGTGTGGCCGGTTGTGCCCCATGGGGTGTGCGGTTCCAAAATGCGGAGCGCACGCCGTTGAATTTCAGTGCCGACCCGTTGGATGATTGAGTACCTTGAGTCGGCGCTGTCCAATCGCCGGCCAAGGTCGAAGGCCATCTGAACCGCTGCGTATGCCGAGGCGGTATCGCCAACGGCCAGGTATTGCTTCGCCAGCGCATACAATTCCTCTGCGAGCTGTTTGTAGTGCGAGAGTTGAGGCAGAAGCAATTGGACATTAGCCATGACCTTTGCTTCGGCCTCAGAACAGCCTGCGGCGCGGTATGCTTCCTCTGCCAAGTAAACGTATTCGACCGAGTAGTCATTTAGCTGGGGTTTGGAGCTTGCAGCTTCGAGTTCTTGGAGAGCGAGTTCGTGGTGGCCGGATTTGAAATGTTCGTGTGCTGCCAGATAGTGTGGCAGTGCGTTATCAGGTGCAGCCATTTTGAACGCTTCGAGCCAAGCACTAATCTGCTCCGGGGTGGATTTCTCGCGCTCAAAAAATGCCGTAAGCAAGTATGCGTCAAAGCACACGCGCGGGTCATCGGGAGATTTTTCCATTGCCTCGCGCAAGAATGCGCGCTCCCGTGAGACCCTGTATGCAGCCAGCACACTTTCAGCGCTGCGGTTGTTT
>JANWZY010000357.1 GCA_025061935.1 Verrucomicrobiia bacterium | reverse complement strand
GATGGTAACACGGTTTGCATAGGGCACCTCAATCAAACCAAGTTTGTCGCAAAGCATACTTGGTCTGGCAGCGCTTTGTCCAGCCTTAGGCGTCTGACGAGTGGTCTGGCTCGAGCGCCGGATTTGGGTATGCGAGCTGCGCGCGGTCTTCGGAGTTGCGCAGGCTGGTCGTGTGCCCTATATTGTTGCGTCGGGAAACGTCTGAGGGCAATAGCTTCCTTGGCGCAAATGTGAGACTCAGGTATGTGGGCTTGGTAAGGGCCTGCTGCGGAGGCGGGATTTTTGGAGCCAAAAAACCACTTGCGCTGAAGCGATTGTCTGATATTTTTTGAAGTCCGCTTTGCCTTTAAGGCGGCGGGATAGCGTTGTATTCGGGCCGATAACCTAGCCCCGCGCCTCTGTGGGGGCAGGGAATGATGGTCCGGCGCTTCAAATTAACGAAATTGGCATTTTGAGTTTTATGCCGGTTAAAACGTTTAGACCGCTAACACCGTCGCTGCGGTATATCACCGTGGCGGACTTTAGCGAGATAACGAAGACAGAGCCCGAGCGGTCTCTGGTCGAGACCCGGAAGAAGACGGGCGGCCGGAACTGCTATGGCCGGATTACGGCCAGGGGGATCGGTGGCGGGCATAAGCAGAAGATTCGGCGTGTCGACTTCAAGCGCAACAAGCATGGTGTCGAGGCGACCGTAGTTGCGATCGAGTATGACCCGTGCCGCTCGGCGCGACTTGCACTGCTCCAATACGCCGACGGTGAGAAACGTTACATCATAGCGCCTTTGGGGCTGCAGGTCGGCGCAAAGGTTGTGAGCGGTCCGGATGCGCCGCCCGAGGTGGGGAATTTTTTGCCGCTAAAGCGGATTCCGGTCGGGATGCCTATTCACAATATCGAGTTGCTGCCCGGGCGCGGTGGCCAGTTGGTCCGCGCAGCCGGTTGCTCGGCCACGTTAATGTCGGTTGCGGATGGTTACGCGCAGATCAAGCTGCCGTCTGGCGAGATACGGAAGGTACACGAGAATTGTTACGCGACGATTGGCCAGGTCGGGAATCCTGAGCATGAGAATGTCGTGTTGGGCAAAGCCGGCCGGTCGCGGCACTTGGGCATTCGGCCGATTACGCGCGGGGTCGCGCGGAACCCTGTGGATCATCCGAATGGCGGCGGTCAGGGCAAGTCGAAGGGTGGTGGCGGCTGGCACCAACTTACTTCGCCGTGGGGTTTGCTTGCCAAAGGCCTGCGCACGCGGCCCAAGCGGAAATATTCGAACCGGTTCATCCTGGTGCGGCGAGACGGTCGGCCGATGAAGAACAAATGAGGGGTTCATATGGCCCGTTCGGTCGAGTCTCAACAATAGGCAACGTGCGGAGGTGAAGCATGGGACGCTCGATTAAAAAAGGTCCGTTCGTCGATTTGCACCTTTTGGAGAAAATCCAAAAGGCCAAGGAGACCAAGTCGCGCGCGCCCATAAGGACATGGTCGCGTCGCTCGATGATCACGCCCGATTTTGTCGGGCTGACGTTTGCCGTGCACAACGGGAAGACATTTGTGCCGGTGTTTGTGACTGAGAACATGGTGGGGCACCGGCTCGGCGAATTTGCGCCGACGCGCATGTTCAAGAAACACGGCGCGCACACGGCCAAGGCAGACACCAAGTAACACGGTTGCAAGCAGGAATGCATTCTATGGAAGTCCGCGCGGTTTTGAGAAACGTGCCGATGTCGGCGCAGAAAGTGCGCGAGGTGGTGCGGCAGATTCAAGGGCTGCCCGCGCTCCAGGCGCGCGCGATTCTGGCGGCAGTGCCGCGCAAGTCTGCGCGGTTTGTCGAAAAAACATTGGCCAGCGCTATTGCGAACGCCGAAAACCTGCGCACCGAATGGGAGGTGAACAAAATTCGGCAAACGGTTCAAAGTTTGCAGGCCCAGGTCCAAAACACGCGGAACCGGAAACGGCGCGTTGCGTTGGCGCGGCGTCTGGCCAAGCTTGAGAGTTATTTGGAATCGGCCACCCGGCTTGCGCCTGAAAAACTGTGGATCAAGCAGGCGCATGCGTGCACGGCTATAAGTTACAAGCGGTTCATTCCCAAAGCACGAGGTCAAGCGGGGCCGATACTCAAACGGCACTGTCACATCAAGATTGTGTTATCTGACGAGTAGCGCATGGGACAGAAGACAAATCCAATCGGACTGCGTCTGGCAGTCAATCGTGA
>JANWZY010000356.1 GCA_025061935.1 Verrucomicrobiia bacterium | reverse complement strand
GAACATGACGCTTATGCCATGAAACCGATTCGACTCTCCGCTCATGCTCGCAGCTACGCAACCAAACGCGGTTTCACGGAGGATGAAGTAGTCCGGGCGATTCGTTCGGCAGCCTGGCAGCCAGCGGAGTTGGGGAAGCTGGAGTGCCGGCTCGATTTGCCATTCAACGCGGTCTGGAATGGGAAATTTTACGCCACGAAGCAGGTCCGGCCCATTTTCGTGGACGAGCCAGAGGAAATTGTCGTCATAACAGTTTACACGTATTACTTTTAAGGAGCACAACATGAAAATCGCATATGACCCTGAAGTCGACGCGCTGAGCATCACCTTTCGCGAAGCCACGGTGACCACCAAACACCTGGCCGACGGGATCGCTGCCGACTACGATGCCGACGGTCGGCTGGCGGGGCTGGAAATCTTGGACGCAGTGAAGCGGTTTGGTGACGCCGATACCATGCGCAGAGTGGTTATTGAGGGTCTTGGGCTTGGGGCGGCAGCGCAACGGTGAGCTGGGCGGACGATGCACGAGATCAAAAATCCGATGGCGCTTCAGGCCGACCAGCAGTTTGTGGAGCAGCCCGGTCTGCTAGCGTCGCTGGGCAAGCACACCAAGCCCGACCGGCTGTTGGTCACCCGGCCCCGCGCCGTAGCTAGGCCGAGGCCAAGGCCAACGGGACGGGGAGCAAGTGGCGAGGGTTATGCACATCGGTTGACCAGCCATGACTGTCACCGTGCCATCCAAGAACGGTGTGCTCACCCGGCTGGCAGACGAGCGTTGGGCACGTATCGCTGAAGAACACTGCGAGTCGGCTGGGTTCTGCGATCAGGTCTTGGAAACCGCAAGCGCATCTTAGTGGATGCTGCCTGGCGGCGCGGGCGAGTCGCTGGCCGTGCGTGAGTTTTGACGTGGCAAATTCTTGATTGGAGTCTATCGTGAATTGGGAAATGACGGATTCGTCATCACGGCGTTTTGGACACGCCGGGTGGCGGCTCTGAACCGGAGGGAACAATTATGGCCGAGACCGATGTCCAGGAATTCTTGAAACTCGTGCAGGTGGTGAAAGATTCACCCCAACGCAGCGTGTGGTGGTCGTATGATCCTGAGGCAGACGCTTTCTACATCAACCTTAAGAAACCGAGCCACGCGACTGACAGTGAATTAACCGAGAACGACATCATTATGCGCTACGAAGGTGTAGAAATCGTGGGGCTTACCGTATTGCATGCCAGCCAGCGGGAACCGGGCGAAACGAGAGCATTAAAATGAAGGACGATCCGGAAGCGGTGGCGTCGTGGGTCATGTTTCATGACATTGCCCTCCGACAATCAACCACAAGCCGAAGGCGTCGCGGGGCACACCACCTAAAGTTGACTGACGATAGCGCGCAAACTTGGACCTGTTGAAGAGGCTTGCCGATGCCAGCACCGCCGCCCGGAAACAGGTAAAAGTATCACGCGTCGCTGGCTACAGCCTGTTAGCAACGCATGCGCTCGATTGTGCTGCTTTGTATGCATCCTCAAAAATCACTCGTGTCGCATTGCCTGACGGAACAGCCTATCCCAGTTTCGGCGGAATCTGCCGCTGCTGCAATGCCGGACTTTATTGCAAGCGACGGCCTTGAGAACATCGAGCCAGGCTATGCCACTCAGCTACCAAATTTGAGCCGGCTCCGAGTCGTGGGGGCAACGGCTTCAATCTATGAACTTGCGCCGAGCCGTACAGGCACGTCTGCGTGCTCAGCTAAAACACCAGACGGCGTCACCCCGCTTGGTGAACGACTTCAGCATATCAAACACACGTAAGCCTGCATAGAAACCGCAATAATTATGGTTTGGGAGACAATCAAAGCTGGGCTATTTGCTGTTGAAGAGTATGTGGCGCTGCACGTATTGACGTGCCTGGTGCCGGCGTTCCTGCTTGCCGGCGCAATGGTCACATTCATATCGAAGGAGGCGATAATGCATTACCTGGGCGCGGCGAGCAACAAGCTCAGGTCATTCGCGCTGGCATCTGGGGGCAGCTTTTTTGTCGCCGCGTGCTCGTGCACAGTTATCCCCGTCAGCAGCGGGCTGTACTATGGCGGGGCGGCCATTGGCGCTGCATTTGTGCTGCTGTGGGTTGCGCCGGCGTCGAACATCCTGTCGCTTGTGTACACCGGCACCATACTCGGGCCGGGGATTATGATCACCCGGCTCGCAACGGCCGTGCTGATCGGGTTTGTG
>JANWZY010000355.1 GCA_025061935.1 Verrucomicrobiia bacterium | reverse complement strand
AGAACGACTGGCTGAAGCGGGCAACCGCAATCCTGACATTCGGCCTATTGCGCCATCACTCGAAGACGTGTTCGTCACGCTGACGAGAGAACAGCGCGTGTGAAATTCGAAACCCAAATTCCGGAATCTGAAGCACGCCAGAGGCGCAAAGGCACAACTGCTCGTACGCCCGAGGGTTTCGATTCAGTTGTGCATTTCGGAGGCGGAAAACCCGTGCGATTTGCGCTGGACCTCAGGCGGTCGCGCTGGCGTTTGGGCTGCGGCGGCTTCACCGCCGCTTTGGGTAGCCAGCGGGCAAAGCGGTGCGTGCTTGACCGTGCGCACGCGAAAGCGGCGATAAATCGCCTGCGCTCCAAACGTTATCGCGCGGTTCGCCAGGTTCAATCCGTCACTCGGCCTTTCGGCTTGCGAAGGGGCTACCCGTTTTGGATTTCGTGTTTCGGATTTGTTTCGGATTTCGGGTTTCACATTTCGAATTTATGAAGACTCCCTTCCGCGGCTTCACGGCCATCCTGCTCAAGGAATTCACGGTCGTGTTTCGCGACCCGACAACGCTGTTTTTCATGTTTTTCCCGCCATTGATGCAAATCATCGCGTTCGGCTACGCGCTCGATAACGACGTGCGGAACATTCGCGTGGTCGTGCTTGACCAGGACCGGACGTTCGAGAGCCGCCTGTTCACCGCAAGACTCCAAAACACGGGCACGTTCAAGCTAACCGGCGAGGTCGGAAGCGTTGAAGAATTGTCTGCAGCGATCCGGCAGGGCAAGGCTTATGTGGGCGTGCAAATCCCACCAGACTTCACCCGCAACCTGCGCGCAGCCAGGAATGCGCAAGTCCAAGTGCTTATTGACGGGTCAAGCTCGACGATCGCCATGCAAGCGTTGCAGACTTCGATGGGGTTGGCGTTACGCGAGTCTTTGCTCACGACCATGCGCGAAGCCGGGCGGCGCGAGCTGCCGCTCGAGGTCCGGCCGCAGATTCTTTACAACCCGACAATGAAGAGCGCCAACTTTTTTGTCCCCGGCGTGATGGGTCTGGCGCTGCAAATTGCGACAATGGTGACCACTGCGTTGTCGCTTGTGCGCGAGCGCGAGCGCGGCACGCTTGAAAACCTGCTCGTGTCGCCGCTGTCGCGTGCGGGCCTTATGCTCGGCAAGCTCGTTCCCTACCTTTGCACTTCGATGGCCATGGCCACCTGTATATTCCTGGTTGCGCGCTGGGTTTTTCAAATCCCGATACGCGGGGCTGTACCGGCACTTTTTGTAGCAGCGTTTCTTTACATTTTCGCACTGTTGAGCGTCGGCCTGCTGATTTCGACAGTGGCGCAAAACCACATGCAGGCGCTGCAGATGTGCATGGCGTTGATCTTGCCCTCGGTATTTTTCTCCGGGTTCATCTTCCCGATTGAAAATATGCCGCGCATCTTCCAGTGGCTCAGCGCGTGTATTCCCGCCACATATTTCATCGAACTGATGCGCGCCATCATGCTGCGCGGCGCCTCGATCGCGGATTATTTGCTCAACTACGCTGTGCTTAGCGGCATGGCTCTCGGGTTCTTTGCCCTGTGCGTGTTGCGGTTCCGACAACGGCTCGGATAAACGCAAGCCGGGTACCGGCAGTTGCAAGCCGAGACTGGACGTGACAGAAATGCGGGTTGACAACGGAAACTGGTTTCACCAGCGCCCACTATGCGATATTGACACGGGCCAACGCGGTACTGGTGTCGTGCACGTCATCAAGCTACAGTTGGACGTGAACCACGACGGCGTCATGGACACCAGCTTTGCCGGGCCGGACAATACGTCTTACCGGCGGCCGTTTGTGTTTTGGATCAACAATGATTTTGATCAACCAGAGTCGCTCCTGCTGCCTGAGCGCGATGTGGAAAAGCGCGCCCTGCCAGACCACGCCTACGGCCGCATCCGTTGCCAGCGGAATCTGGAGGATTTTGCGCGGCTGTGGATTTGCGGGCTGCCGGCCTTTCCTTTGTACGGCGGATACACAATCAGCTTGTCTTGGCGCAACACGTCCGGCGAGCCGCGCATCCGGCTTTATGCCGCTTACGAAAACGATGGGGGCATACGGTATCTGACCGACACGAACGTTGCTGCGATGCAGGCAGCGGCGATTTGGACCGGCCAGACCTGGGTAGGGTGCGGGGCGAGCCTGGCGGAGATTGCGCCCGGGCAACCTTACACTTGGCCAGCGCCGGCTTGGGCGTGCAGCCAGC
>JANWZY010000354.1 GCA_025061935.1 Verrucomicrobiia bacterium | reverse complement strand
TGTGGCCAGTGGCACGGCTAGTATCGCAGCCGCTGCGAGTAGTGTTTTAGTTCTCATTGTTCGTTAACCTAGGTTGTTTGTTTCGCGTTTTCCGTGTGCGGCGCAAATATTGCGAAAAGTCGCTTAGTTGTCAATACCCTTTCTGCAACTTTTTTGTGTCACGCCGATTGCCAGCTTGTTAACGGCCCTATTTTGGTAAGGCGAGCAAAATTGTCAATACCTATTTTGTGTTTTTATATCGCCGCCCGGGTAAGGCGTAAGTCACTGGACATCAGGGCATTAAGTTGGGGAGTGGGCGGTAATTGCCCAGAAGATTCCCTTTTGGCCAGTTTGGACACGGGGTTATGGGACAGGTTTTGGGTACGGTGCGGCGGGTTCGCCATGTGGATCGGTGGTACTGGAGTGTTGGCGGTGCCTCGAGTCGGCGTCATACGCAGTGAGCGTGAGACGTGAAGGTAATGTAGGCTCGAATGGTAAGTTGCGGACCGCTGATGGGATTAAAGTGCAGCATTGCGCGGTCGGTGAGTGTAAACCGTTTTTGGAGCCGTATTTTGGCTGCGCGGCCCATGTTCGTTTCCAACCGGTCTTCTACCGGCGGCAAAAAAACGGAGGGACTTGCGGGAGACCTGCGCGTCTTTTGTGGTTAATTCCGGGCACAGGTAACTGGACTTGATCGGAGTTCTTTTCTCGGGCTGTTTCGCGACAGGTCAGGATACAATGGGTTGACCTGCCTCACTAACCAGCGTAGTCAGCGGAAGGCATACGCGGTGGCTGCCCGGGCCTGAGGTTGGCCAGTGGTAACCTCGGTGGTACACCTGGAAAGCACTGCGTTTATAACCAACTCGGCTCCGGAGAGGTCGTTCGTCGTAGCTGCGCTCGTAAGAGCGCGGATCAGAGCCACGGTGAGCCTGTGTCCGCGTTTTTACAAACGCGGCTACAAGGGGAGGAGGTCGGCTCCGTAGCTGCGCTCGTCAGAGCGCGGGTTGTAGCCGCGGCGAGGCTTGTGCGTCCGCGTTTTGACAAACGCAGCTACTTTACAAACGCGGCTACGGTTGGGTGAGTTAATGCGGCTCTTGCCACCCAGACTTTGGCAACGAGCACGGTTGTGTGTGCGTCTAAATCTGAGCGCAATGTTTAATGGGCGCGTGTGGCGCCGCTCAAGTCCAGTTCCGAATCTGCGCCCTGATCAGGCAATAAAGCCTCGCCCGAGAGCATTTCGGAATGATCGCGCAGGTGTCTCACGCAGCGGCGAATGGACGCACGAAGCGCAAGGACTGCTGCTTAATCTTTGGTGTTTTTTGGTCCTGGCGCGGCAGCGGCTAACCGGGATCGGTCCGGTGCCGGTACGCGGGGCAACCTAAAATGGGCGCGCGGCGTAGTGTTTTGTGATTCCGAATGGGGGGCTTCCGCAGTTTAATTGGTGGCGCGCAGGTTGTGCTCCGGCGCTTGGACCGGTTTACGCACCGGTCTGCGGACTTTCCATGGGTTATAGGATGTTTGTCGTGTCGGTGTTGCGGAGTGAAGCGCCGGGCCTTTCAATAGAGCCACTGGATGATTTGGCCGTTTGAGTCAAGGCGCACGCCCTGGCGACGATACGCCCAGCAGATGTAACTGATGCTTACGAAAAAGGATGCTGGCAGGCGGTGTGCCGCGCAAATTTTGGCGCCGAGCAGAGTAGTGCGTCCGCCGAAGCCCATCGGGCCGATGCCGAGCCGGTTGGCCTCGAGTAACACTTGGCGTTCGAGCGCAGCTAATTCCGGGACGGGGTTGGTGTCGTCGAGGTTGCGCAAGAGCTGATGTTTGGCCAATGCGTAGCCTGTGGCGCGGTCAGCGCCAATGCATACGCCGATGACGCCCGGGCTGCAGCCTTTGCCCTGGGCCTGGAACACGCCGTCCAAGATGGCCTTCCTGCAGCCGTCCAAGTCGCGGTTGGCGCCGAGCCGCGCGTCGGGTAGGCTGTATTGAGCGCTGACGTTTTCGCAGCCACCCCCTTTGAGCAGGAGCCGCACTTCGAGCGTTGTGGTGCGCCGAGGGTCGAAATGGAACACGAGTGTGCCCGGGCTGGTATTTTCCGGGTCAGGCGCGCCGGTGACAGGGTCAACCGAGTTTTGGCGGAGGTAGCCTTTGCGGGTCGCGTCGCGGACGGCGTGTTTGGCAGCGTCTTCGAATTCGAGCATGTCGAATTCGAGCGGGCACTGGACATAGAAATTTATTGTCCCGGTGTCCTGGCAGATTGGCTG
>JANWZY010000353.1 GCA_025061935.1 Verrucomicrobiia bacterium | reverse complement strand
TCGGGGTTGAGTCGCGCCAGATTATTGCGGACTATTCCGTTAACGCGATCGAAACCGCCGCCAACTAAGATTTTTCCGTCTTCAAGTATCGTGACCGAGAAAACTGCCGCCGATGGACCGAGCACCGGATCGGCGTAGGTTATAACCGGAGCGAAAGCTGAATCGACTGTGCCGTCTGGATTCAACCGGGCAATATTTGTTCTTGCCACACCGTTTACTCGGACGAATGTGCCTGCGATTACTACCTTGCCGTCTGGCTGGACTGCTGTGGCGAATACACAGCCGCCTTTGGAGCTTCCGTAATAGTCGGAGATCTCGAAGAATGGCGCCTTCAATGGGACGCCGTTGGTGGTGAGCATGGCCAGCCCCGAACCGACATTCGGTTCCACGTAGAATTCCAAACAACCCCCGACAATCAGCTGGTTGTGCCCCAGCCGCGCGACTGTGTACGCTTCGCCCTCGATGGGAAACCTGCTTCCTGGTTGAAAAGATGCATCAGTATCGCCCGGCCAGATTAACTGCCCGGGCCCCGATGCGCAGGTCAGGAAAGAGCTTAGGACAAATAGAAATTGTGCGCTGAGTTTCATTTTTATTAGGAGCTTTTGGGTTCGTATCGCCTTCATTCGAGTGCAAATTTTATGGTTTATTGTGGCACTTGCCAATCCCATTTGCGGTTCGCTTGAACTGAGCTGCAATAGGCGGTGGATCTGGCATAATTGCAGTTTTGGATCGAGGGGAATTGAATTGTGAGTTTCTGCCGGGTTAGAAAAGGTGTGCCTGCGTTAAGGGAGGCGCAAGGTGTGGAGCGTCTAAGCGGTAATAGGGTGCGCTTGGAGCGGAAAACGCGCTTCCGCCTGCCCGTGTAGTTCGGCAGTGCTAAGCGATGAGTATAGTTCCATGGGCAGTTTTGAAGGACGAAATGCCGTTTACCGGAAATAGGTGATACGATCCTTACCCCGCTCGCTTGAGCACTCCGTTTTTAATGCCTCTGTTCAGGGCGCAGCCTATAATGCAGAACGTTGCGGCTTAACCAAGAGCTGGCGTAGTACATACGGTAGGATGCCGCCGTGTCTGTAGTATTCGACCTCGATGGGCGTGTCTAATCGGCAAACTACTGGCACTTGTTCAGTGCTGCCTTGTCTGCGCCGGATGAGCAGCGTCAGTTCCTGCTGTGGTTGTAAGTCTGAGCCGAGGCCGAGCACGTCGAATGACTCGGTTCCGTCTAGCTGTAGCGTTTGCGCGCTGGTGCCGGGCTTAAATTGCAACGGCAACACGCCCATGCCGACTAGGTTGCTGCGGTGTATCCGCTCGAAGCTTTGGGCTATGACAGCCCTGACGCCTAGCAATGCTGGGCCTTTAGCGGCCCAGTCGCGCGAGCTGCCGGCCCCGTACTCGTGTCCCGCTATTACTATTAGCGGTGTGCCGGTGGCGGCGTACCGCATCGCTGCGTCGAAAATGGTTGTGCGTTCGCCAGTGGGTTGGAAGATCGTGAATCCGCCTTCTTCGCCGCCGAGCATTAGGTTTTTTATTCGGACATTCGCGAATGTCGCCCGCATCATTACGTGATGGTTACCGCGGCGTGCGCCGTAACTGTTGAACTCGGCCGGGGTTACACCACGTTCGATTAGGTATCGCCCTGCTGGCGAGTCTTTTGGGATCGAGCCTGCGGGTGAGATGTGATCCGTAGTGATGCCGTCGCCGAATATGGCGAGGCACCGCGCGTCTTTGATCTCGCGGATTCCGGGCGGGTCGAGTGTGAACTGTTCGAAGTATGGGGGGTGCTGGATGTATGTGCTCGAGGCGTCCCATTCGTAAACGAGGCCCGTCGGTGCGCGCAGTTGTGCCCAATTCGGGTTTTGGTGTGCCAGCTCGGCGTATAGTTTGCGATACGTTGCGGGGTCAGACGCCGCAGCTAGTAATTGTCGGATCTCGGCTTGGCTAGGCCAGATATCGCGCAGGAAAACAGGCTGTCCGTCGCTTCCAGTGCCTAAAGGCTCGCTAGTCAGGTCAATGTCCACGCGGCCGGCTAGCGCGAATGCGATCACTAGTGGGGGCGACATCAAGAAGTTGGCGCGGATACTCGGGTGCACGCGTGCCTCGAAGTTACGGTTGCCCGACAGCACGGCTGCTGCGATCAGGTCGTTTTAAGTTAAATCCTTATCGATTTTTTGTTCTAGCGGCACCGAATTTCCAATGCAAGTTGTTAAACCGGATGCGAACAGGTTGTATAAGATCCGGTCCAGATAAT
>JANWZY010000352.1 GCA_025061935.1 Verrucomicrobiia bacterium | reverse complement strand
ACGCATTTTTAGGCGTGCTTCCCTGCGTGGTGATTTAGCAATTTCTGCAATGGGAGGGGTGGTTTGCAGTTTTGATGTGGCTGAAAATCCGGTTGGGAATATGCAGCTATTCGATTTCAAGCGGGTGTGCGTAGTTCGTGCTGACTAGCCGGGGCTTTTGCGCTTGGATACGGCTGAAGTTCACCACAGGCGGCTTTTGGGCACACAAGCATTTGTGTGATTGTGGTGTTTTGCAGGTCGGCTTCGGGTTCTCCGCTGCACGGAAATGACCTCGACAAGAACTGTAGTTGCGTGCCGACGAGGTTGGTTAAGCCCCGGTTAACAGCGCGAATTTTAGCTTTGGCTTCGTATTGCCGAAAAATGCGGTGTTGTGCACCAACTTCGCCAGGTTCAGGCTGCGCAGCGAGGGTGGCTTGGCACCCATCGGCGCTGTATGTGGCAATTAGGTTGAGGAACACGTGGTTGTTGTTCGCCAGCGTGCATCGGTGAGCAACGATGTTATTGCCGAGAAGGGTGCAATCCGACATTACAGTCGTTGGCAAAATTTCGGACGCCGTGAAACTTCAGCGGGATGCAAATGACGGTGCGCATTGTCAGGTCTTGGAACTCGACACGTTCACGCCCTGCCATTGCTATGGACAAATGTCGGGCTGGTGACTATCGGACGCCAGACACATTCGCGGAGACCGACTCTGTTTGGTTGGAGCGGTACTGGCACGTGGTTGCGCCATGTGTCTAGCCCTAGGGCCGGGAAAATAGGTCTGTTGGGTCGAGTAGTCATCTTTTACGGGTTGAATGCAATGGCAGTGTGCTTGCTCGGCGCGGTCCCGCTATGGGAAAGTTTCGCTTTGAAGGGTTCGGTAGTCGTAATACGAGCATTGGTGTGCTGCGACCGGTTTTCAGAGAATTTGGGTACATGTGTGGGATAATTTGGCCACTGCACGCCGTGGCGCGTTTCTGCGTGTTGCAGGGGGTGCAATGCTATACCGTGGAGGGTCCCAACGGTGTAACTCTGTGCTAAAACCGGCTGAAGTAGAAGCTTACGGACCCGGAGTATTCGCCGCCGGCTACGTTGGGCTGGCTCTGTGGGCCGCATTGTGCGGGCGGCTTGAATTTGGAGCCGATTGCAGGAATGGCATGGAGGAAGCCAAGGCCGCACTGCGGGAGGTTTACCTTCGTTTTGCCTGCGAGTTCTTCAGGCGGCTGCGCGGGGGTTAGTACTTGCACAAAAGGCACGCCTTCGGGGACAATGGTGATCAAGCCTTCGGCTGTTTCGAGTTGGAGCCAACGCACATCTGCGAAACAACCTTTGAATTCGGGGTAAACCCAATGCCGCCAGCCCGTGATTGTGTCGTTGTAGTCATTTTCCCACACGTTGAGTGTTTGGCCGCATAGGCGGTTTTTCCAAACGCGGTACGGGCCGTTGCCGAGCCAGCGTTTGCGCTTGACCAGTTCCTCAGGGTAGTCGAACAGTACGCCGAAGTAGTCCAGCTCGCCCGCTGCAGTGTATGTGAAATTGCACTGTAGCCAGCCATTGCTCGACATGCGCCAAGTGACTGTGCGTAACGCGCCATCGAATTTGGCCTGGACCACGTAATCGTGTCCGTGGCGCCAGTGCACCAGGTTGGTTAATACCGCTTTTCCGACTGCAGGTCGGGGGCCCATCGAGAGAGAGAACTGTTGCGCACCGATACGTATGCCGGCTAGAAGCCCGGTGCGTTTATCAATGGCGGCGGTGATTGCGCCTGCGCTAAGGAGTATGGTTCCATGAGTCTCGGTGGCTTCGACTTGCTGCCCTGATTCTGCGTTGCGGAATGTTGCTCCAGCAAGCCCTTCTAGGGGCCAGGTCCAGGTCCAGAGCTGGCGCCCGTCCGGGTCGTAGACTGTCAGAGCGAGTGCATCAGCAGTCTCGTGCAGTTTTGGCAACTGTAGCCGGATTTTGCCTATGGCGCCGGGCGGAATTGACCCGACGGGCGCGCGCCCTTCGGCGAGTACTCTGAATCCTGGCATACGTTCTTGCGGTTGCCGGAACTTGCGTAGCTGCCAGACGAATTTGCACCGGTTCGCGTCGGTGAAGCTGTAGTGATTGGTTACGACAATGGTACCATCAGCGCTGCGGCCCAGTTGTATGGGTGACCAGACTTGCTTGATCGCGTAGAAACTTGCTTCGCGCTGGCGGTACGGTCCGACCACCCCGTCCGGCGCTTGATTACCTGCAGTATCAATTTCGCCGGTGTCAGGTCGCTTTAGCCCGTCGTCGGTAAGGGCCCA
>JANWZY010000351.1 GCA_025061935.1 Verrucomicrobiia bacterium | reverse complement strand
TCCAGCGGCTGAAAAAGCCCGGGTGCGGGCTTTGGTGCGAAAGCTGTTGGCCGCGTTCTCGGCCGAAGCGCAAGCAGCCGAATCGGCCCGTGCGCGCGCCCTGCTCTTGCGACAGAGCGTGTGGGAAAGTGCCGCGACAGTGCTTTTTTATGCGCCGTTGCCAGGTGAGCTGGATATCTGGCCCCTGCTAACCACAGCTATGCAAGCGGGCAAGCGTGTGGCGCTGCCGCGATTCGATCCGGCTACCGGCATGTATGAGCCTGCGCTGGTCATTGACCCGGCGCGCGACATTGTCCTGGGCAAGCACGGCGTCCGTGAGCCGAGCCAGGCGTGCGCCCGTGTGCGGGGCAACGAAATTGACCTTGTGCTTGTGCCGGGGGTGGCATTCGACTTCCGCGGGTTCAGGCTTGGCCGGGGCAAAGGCTACTACGACCGGCTCCTGCCCATGCTCTCCGGCATCAAATGCGGGGTGGCGTTCGAGCACCAGCTTGTGCCCAGATTACCGGTCGAGCCGCATGATTACAGGCTTGATTGCATCCTGACACCCGCGCGCTGGATAGTTGTCGAACCGGGGTGATTAAATTTAGTCCGGAGCGGGTTTTAACCCGCGGCGTCGGTCTTTCCGCGCACGACTAACGTTGGCGCTCGTACAACCCTGGCGGAATGCCCGTTTCCCAACTTTTCGGCGCATTCCACGGGCGCGGCGAAAGCTCGGGGTCGGGCGCAGTGCTCGCGCAGCCGGCACCAACAGAAACCAGTGCGGCCAAAGCCAAAAGCATCAGTGCCGCGCGACGAACTTTCAGCAGCGCCAAGGCCAGCATCGCGTCAAGGCATGACAATGTCGCCTTCCATTATCTCGCCGAACTTCCAGTCCGGCAAAATGTTGGCAATGGACCGGTCTTTTTCGACCGTACGGATCCGCACCTTCCCGACGAGCCTGCCGTTCCGACTCACAAGCAT
Organism: Verrucomicrobiia bacterium; assembly: GCA_025061935.1. Taxonomy (GTDB): domain Bacteria; phylum Verrucomicrobiota; class Verrucomicrobiia; order Limisphaerales; family DTLC01; genus DTLC01. The sequence continues at coordinate 1,332 of JANWZY010000351.1, read as the reverse complement.
TTGGCCGTTTTCCACCACGCCGTGGTCCTCGCCGACATCGAGCACGACAAAGTCCCATTTCGGATCAACGACCAGCACCCGACCGATCAGGTCTGCTGGCAACGGGGGAACCACCTCGCCGAGCACGTACCGGTCAAGCTCTTTCAAGGCTCTGTGGTATTGGTAGGTCACATGCGCGAGCCTGTTTGAAAGCTCGGCCTTGTCTTTCTCAAGTGCACGCAATTGCGCTTGGAGCGCGGCTATCTGACCAGGCTGCACACCGGAAATTTCCCATTGGACAAGCTTAGCTTGGGCTTCCCCAAGGTCCTGCCTGAGTTTCTTAACCTGCTCCGCCAGGTTCGCTGCTTGCGCGCGCTGCGCCTCGGCCTCAGCCACAGCAGAATCGCGCTCGGTCTTGGCTGTCGCCAATTCAGTCTCGACTTCCTTGAGCTTTTGTTCGGCTTTTTCCTGTGCCGCCTTGGCCGCAGCACGCTCGCGCTCGGCCTGCGCGCGCGCATCGGTCTGCTCCTGCAGATTCGCTTTCAACGTGGCGATCTTCTCGCGTACCTTGACAAAGTTCAACGCTGCCGAGGCCAATCCTGCTACCAAAGCCACAACTAGAGCTATGCGGAATAACATGGTCGTCCAATGCGTAACTTTTTGGCGAAGCCTAGCCGCACGCCCAACGCGTGTCAACGCAAGTTTGCCTGGCAATTGCGCGCACGCCCGGCCCGGCAGCCAGAGGCACTAGAAAACGCCTCAGTACGCGGTGCCGGCCCGAACAGCACGCGCACGCCAACCCATTCCGCGGTTTACGACCGGCCGCGCAAGCACGGATGTTTCACAGCGGACTCATTAACCCTCTGTGGTCCTGTACGCTCGAGATTTTCGCAACTCGAACCACAGGCTTGGTGCAAAAGCTGTGCGCCATGCTAAAAGCGCCGGATCCGTATCGGCGCGAACGGCACAAACATTAGCCTGGTAACGCACGAATTCAGCACAGCCTACCGAAGCACACCGCGTGACCGTGTGCCTCGAAAATGAAAGTGACCTTGGCGTTTGGTCCGCATCAAAGAGTGCCCGGGGGTTCCACTTGGGTCCTTTCACCAGCCGCCACCAAACGCACCAAGACTATCCAGTGTTGCGCACTATGCCGATGTGGACCACGGTGCGCTCAAAAGGGAGCCTTCAAGTCCTGATCCAAGCCGGCGGACACCCGAGAATGTTAATCACGCTTCCGGCACGGTCTCGGTATCCCACGCGCAGCGGCGCCGACACCTACGCGCAGGCCAAATCGCTCTCGGGCGGGCAAGCCCAAACATGCCCGTGGCGCGCACCACGACTCGCTTCGGC
>JANWZY010000350.1 GCA_025061935.1 Verrucomicrobiia bacterium | reverse complement strand
ATGGAGAATTTGACACAGCACTGTTCGGGTTGTACGTTGCGGACAAAATTCGATAAAAATGAGACTTCATCTGCGTGAGCGCGGTACCGCGCGCTCTTGGACGTGGGGGATGGTGCTCGCTGGGTTGCTTGCATGGGCAAATTCAGTCAGAGGTGCCTATCCGTTTTCAGATAACTTCGAGTCCGGACTCGGCAACTGGACGGCCAGCGGGTCGTGGGGCGTTACCTCGGCGCGATACAATTCGCCGACGCGCTCGGCCACGGACAGCCCGGGCGCATTCTACACCAATAACACAGATGCAGCGTTGAGCCTCGCTAGCTCGGTCAGTTTGGTCGGCGCAAGTCGCCCGGCGCTGAGTTTCTTCCACCAATACGCGTTGGAAACCGGCTACGACTTCGGCCGGGTGGAAATCTCGACCAACGGCGGCAGCAGTTGGGTCTCGACGCCGCTGGCCGCTTACACCGGCTCGACCACCACGATGGCCCGCGAACAGCTCGACCTGTCCCCCTACGTCGGTGCGGCTAATGTCCGCATCCGCTTCCGACTTGTCACCGACTCGTCCGTGGTCATGGACGGCTGGTATGTGGACGACGTGCTCATTGCTGAAGCACCCGCGCCGGTCACGCTCGCCGCCACGCTCACAAATCGCAACTCCGCTGCGCTGCGTTGGACGGGATCCAGCGCGCCGGACTTCGCCTCCTACCGGCTCTACCGCTCGCTTTCGCCCGGCGTGGACTGGCGCACGGCCAGGCTCGTGGCCGAGATTACCGTCGCGAGCACGACAAACGTCACCGACGTCACGCTCAGCCCGAAGACCACCTACTACTACCGGCTCGCAGTGGTGAACACCAACGGCCTGCTCACGCTCGGCAACGAAATCGCCGTCACCACGCATCCGGGCATGGACTATCCGTTCGTGGACAACGGCGAGGGCGGCCCGAACACGTGGATTGCAGATGCGCCCTGGGCATTGAGCGCGGAAGACGCCGCGTCGCCCACACGCGCCTGGAGCGATTCGCCCGGGACGAACTACGCCAACGGTATCGCGTCGCAATCGCTCACACTGGCCGCGCCGCTGTTTTTTGCGGGCACCGCCGTTTCACCCGTGCTTTCGTTCAACCACAAATACGATTTCGCCGCGGGCGATGCAGGCTACGTAGAAATTTCCACCAATGCCGGCGCAAGCTGGATAACCCTGGCCAGCTTCACCGGCACGGCCACAAACACTTGGTTGCGCGGCCGCATCAGCCTTGTGGCCTACACGAACGCTTCCGCGCTCATCCGCTTCCGCATCACCACCGATCCGTCTGGCAACGCGGATGGCTGGCACATTGACGATATTTCCGTGGCCGAAGCGCCCGGTGTGGTCAACGCGCCTGTGCTCGACCAGGTCACCTCGCACTCGATTCGCGTCAGTTGGGCGGCCAGCACCGACCCGATGTTCTCGCATTATGCGGTGTTCCGGGCCACATCGCCGGGCGTGGGCATCAACTCGACACTTGCCGCCGTTATCAACAACCGTGGCACAACCGGCTTTGTTGACACCAACCTCGCGCTCGACACGGTCTATTACTACCGCGTCTATGCGGTGAATCCCTACGGCACGTTCTCGCCCGACAGCCCGACCGAAAGCAGCACGCGCACACTAAACAATCCGCTGCCGTTCAGCGACGGTTTCGAAGGCGCGCTGCGGTCGTGGAATCTGACCGGCGGTTGGGGGCGCGCCACAAACGAAGCGCGCTCCGGTCTGGCCTGTCTCAGCGATTCGCCGGGCAGCAATTACATGAACAATTTGGATTCCTACGCGCAAACTGCAGTGGATCTGACCGGGAGCAGTTGGCCGGTGTTGAAGTTTTGGGACAAGCATCGGTTGGCAGACAACGACTGGGCGCGTGTGGAGGTGTCGACCGATGGCAGCAATTGGTCGCCTGTGTATGGCGCCTGGGGCATCCGTGAGAGCTGGCGCCAGCAGCAGATTGATCTGTCGCCCTGGAAGAACCAGAGCAATCTGCGCATCCGCTTCCGGCTCATTACTGACGGCGGGACGACCGAGGACGGCTGGAGCATAGACGACGTGCAGGTGGCCGAGCACACGCCGCTGGCCATCTCGATGCCGTTTGTGGAAGGGTTCGAGTCGGGGCTCTCAAACTGGCTGGCCAGCAGTTGGGCGGCTGACACCAACGGTCCGTATGAGGGCAGTTTTGCAGTGCGTGACGTGCCCGGGCGGATGAATCCTGACACCAGCTACGCGCTGGTGTTGGGCGGCAATCTGAACCTGAGCAATGCGGTCAAT
>JANWZY010000034.1 GCA_025061935.1 Verrucomicrobiia bacterium | reverse complement strand
GACTGACCCTCGGCGGCGTAATCGCGTCGGCCGCAACCGGCACGCGCACCATCACCTTCCAAGGCAGTGGCGAAATCGCTGTAACGGGCGTAATCGCAAACAGCAACGCCACAGTGAACGTAACCAAGGCCGGCCCGGGCTTGCTCATATTGGAAGGCACCAATAGTTACACCGGCACGACAATGATCAACGGCGGGACGCTGCTGGTCAACGGGACCACAGGGACAGGTGCTGTCACAGTCGGCTCGGGGGCGGTTCTCGCTGGAACAGGCACGATCAGTGGCTCGACCACAGTAGCATCCGGCGGCACGCTTTCGCCAGGCGCCGCCGGTATTGGGACTTTGACTTTTCAAGCTGCGCTGTCGCTGCAACCAGGCAGCACTACGCGCGTCGAAATTGCCAGGATACATTCGACAAATGACACAATCCGAGTTCGCGGCGCGCTTGGATACGATGGCGCATTGGTCGTCACCAATCTCGGCGGGGAGCTTGTGCCCGGCGACAGGTTCAAGTTGTTCGAAGCCGGCGGCTACACGGGCGCATTCGCTCATTACGCGCTTCCTCCACTAGCGTCTAATCGAGTTTGGAAAACCACGAGACTAGCTGTGGACGGCGCGCTGTGGGTAGTCAGTACTGAGCCGCCGGTCATCACCGAGCTACGGCACGCGGGGCAGAATATCGTGCTGGCGGGGGCTGGTGGCACGCCGAACTGGACGTTTTACGTGCGCGCCTCAACCAACGTGGCGCTGCCAGTAGCAGACTGGGTACGCATCGCGACCAATAGCTTCAACCCCGACGGGTCTTTCGCCGTGACCAACGCCATCGAGGCGGGTGTACCACAGCAGTTCTACATCATCGAGGTCGAATGAAACCGGGCCGAATCGTAGCGCACGCCGCAAGTGCGCGGGGGAATCTCCTCGCGAACCTGAAGATTAACCACGCGGCTATGCGTCTCTGGCATCTGCACAGGGCGTGCGCAACCGCCATCCCTTTGATGCTCCTGTTAGCCTGCAGCCCGGCCCGGGCGCAGACGAACTTTGCTGTGCTCGCCGCCGACGGCGCATGGTGCTGGTTCAGTGATCCCCGCGCGCTGTTCCACAACGGCATTTTGTACTTCGGTTACGTGCGCGCCGCAGACGGCAAAACCGTGTTAAGTGCATTTGACCCACGGACCGGCCAAGCCACCGAGCTATGGACCAGTACGCGCACTGAGCGCGACGACCACAACGTGCCCGGCCTGTCGCTCAAGCATGACAGAACGATGCTCGCGGTCTACGCAAGACACGGCACAGACAGGTTCTTCGCTTACAGGCTGGCGACCTCAGCCAATCCGTGCACACCAGCGGATTGGGGGCCAGAGCTCCTCAGCGCCGATACAGGCGCAGGTGTGACCTATGCGAACCCGTTCCAGCTCGCAACCGAAGCGGGCCGCATCTACAACTTCGCCCGGTGCATCAATTACAACCCTACGGTCTTCGTCTCCACCAACGGCGGCACTAATTGGTCCGCACCGCTAATTCTCATCCACACCGGTACGGGCGGCACTCGACCGTACGTCAAATTCGCATCGGATTACAACACACGGATTGACTTCCTGTACACCGATGGCCACCCGCGTGACGTGCCGAATTCGCTTTACCACATGTACTACCAGGCCGGCGCGTTTTACAAAACCGACGGCACACTCCTGAAATACTTCACCAATCTGCCCATCCTCCATGACTCGGGTGAGCGCGGCGCGGTCATCTACCAGTACAGCGACGCGCCGCAGCCCGACCCGAACGAATGGATACCGACAGGCCGCGCATGGTGCTGGGACATCGCCCACGAGACCAACGGCCACCCCGTGTGCGTGTTCTCTGTCCAACGTGACAACGTCACAGGCACAAACTGGTACGACGACCGCATCTACTACTACTACGCGCTCTGGACCGGCACGAACTGGCAGAAACGGTTCATTGCGCACGCGGGCCGGCCGCTCTACGCGGCCGAAGACGATTACGCAGGCGGCATTTGCGTTGACCCGCAGGACACGCGCGTGGTGTACATTTCGAGTAACGCGCAAGACCCGTTCAACCTGGCGGACACGACAAACGTGCCGCTGCGCGCGAACGGCCGATACGAGCTGTGGCGCGGCGTGACAACCAACGGCGGGCTAAGCTTCGCCTGGCAGCAAATCACTTCAAACTCGCCCGTGGACAACCTCCGGCCTTACATCCCGCGTAGGAACGGCGGCGAGCAATGCGTACTTTGGCTCCGCGGTAACTACACAAGCTACACATCGTTCAACTGCGCCATCGTCGGACTATTCACCTCTCCAGTACCACAGATCGCCACCCCAACAAGCGGCGTTTGGATCTCCGACGCCAACGGACTGTGGAGTGACCCAACAAACTGGGCTGGCGGCACTGTCGCAAACGGTCCGGGCTGCATTGCAGACTTCAGCACGCTCGATATCACCGCAGATCGCACTGTCACACTCGATTCGCCGCGGACCATTGGTACTCTGCGGTTCGGCGACATCTCAGGCAACCAGAACTGGGGTCTAGTCGCGAGCAATAACTCCACCCTCACACTTGCTGGCGCAGTACCAACCGTGACCGTACTCCAAAACCTCGCAGCCATCCGCGCGCCGTTGTCCGGCACAAACGGACTCACAAAAACCGGGCCGGGCACGCTCGTTCTCGAGGCGGCCAACGCGCTAACCGGCACAGGGTTCTTCGACACTGGAAGCAGCTCGGCCAACGACGGCTCCGTGCGAATCGCGCACCCCTCCGCAGTCAACCAGTTCGATTCGATCTCGCTCCGGAACAACAACAGCGGAACCTCGACCATCGAGTTGGACGGCACAGCAGGGAACATTATCATCTCGTGTCCACTAACCATCAGTTGCCGGAACAACGACACCCCCGCGATACGTAATTTGGCCGGGTCAAATGTGATTGCCGGACCCGTCGCGCTGCAGATCGGCGGGAACCGGGTCGTGTTCCACGCGGCCGGCGGCCTACTTGTCCTTGCCGGAACGAACCAATACATCGGCACACTCACAAACGCGCGCAGCTTAGTATTCGACGGGCCAGGCGACTTCTCCATCTCAGGCCCTGTGCTTGACTCGACCAACCGCGCGCCAATCAGCTTGATCAAATTGGGTCCAGGCACGCTCACAATCAATTCAGCCTGCACTTATCGCGGCGCAACCGCCATCAGCAACGGTACCCTGGTCCTCAATGGCAGCCTCGCCAGCGGCCACGTCATCGTCGCCAATGGCTGCTTGACCGGCACCGGCACAGTGACCGGCGCTGTCACCGTGCTGCCAGCAGCGCGACTCGCCCCAGGAGATGCAACCCGACTCGGAACACTGCGAATCCTCTCCACCCTGACCAACCAGGGCACCATCTGTCTCCGACTAAGCAAAGCGGGCTCGATCACGACCAATGACGCACTCAGCGGCATGCACAGACTACATTGCGACGGCGAGCTGCACCTGACACACATCGGCCTGGGCGTACTCACCGCCGGCGACACGTTTAAATTGTTCGAGACGACTAACTTCACTGGCACTTTCAGTCGCATCCAGCCCGACACTCCCGGCCCGGGACTGGCCTGGGACACATCGCGGTTATACACCGAAGGGGTAATCGCTGTAACACTAGGCAGGTTCTCGCCTAAATTCGCGCACGTGACAATCGAGGGCACGCAATTCATTGCGCGCGGGACCGGCGGCCCGGCCGGATACCAGTTCGCAGTAATATGCTCGACGAATCTCGCGCTGCCGCTCAGCGCTTGGCACACTGTCGGCACCAGCGCGTTCGACGCAACCGGCCTGTTCTGTTTCACCAACCCGCTCGCGCCAACCACGCCACACATGTTCTTTACAATCCGCGTGCATTAACAAAGCACGCTGCGGCCGAGAATCCATTTGCAGAATCAACCCTCAAAATCCGCCTCAATCATCTCGATTTGCCATTGATACCCCCCTTATCAACACCGGACATGACTCGAAGTGCTCTGATCAACCAAGTGCGCCCGTCATCTGTCCAAGCCCAGCGCACAGCGCCTCCGAAACCCTAAACCCGGCTGCAAACTATTATGCGAAGGCGCCCAAGCATTGCCGACCAGAACCCACAAGCGCTCACCAGGAACATAACTGGATCGGCCTTCTTTGAACCCGCATGCAACCGCCCCAATAAACAGTGGCGACTGCTGACACGTGTTCGGCCTCGACCCAACGGGCAAGAAAACCTTAAGCGATCGTTGGTGCGCTCACGACCACGGCAATCTAACTGAGCTGGCAGCACTAAAAGCGACTGACTCATGTAGAGACCGAGCGGCACCTGAACCACTATCCGCTCCTACCAGGTTGCCGCAACTGGCTTCCGGACGGCCAGACCATTCGATCAACACTGTAGCCCTGCGCACAGGAGAGAGCACCAAATACGCAGACGGTATTCGCACCCCTCGCCACGCCAATTACTGCACACACATGCCTAGCGCCTTGCATAACTTAGAAACGCTCTCCACACGGCTCCATTTGGTACCCGGCTTCAGCCGGGTGCCGAAAACAGCGGCACGCCGTACGCACAGCTTAGCCTGCAAGAGTAAAAACCTTTAAGACGGGTTCGCGGATCGGTGCCCGCATTTTTCACCGGGGCGAAGCCCGGTATTAACGATTAACGAGGCGGCGCAATTCAACATTTCGAGTCCCAAATCGTGCATAAGGGCAGAAATTCCACGAAGTGGCCACCCCAACGGCAGTTCGCCGATAAGCATGGGGGCGAAGAAATCAAAAGTGACCTCAGGAAATACAATGCACAGAACTAGGCAGTAGCGGCCTGGTGCGGGTCAAGCGAGCACGGGCACAGTGCTGTCCCAGGCTCTCTCGTAAACTCGGTGCACGTTAAAACCGATAAGTGTAGCCGTCTATTCAAGCGGCAGCCGCGAGCCACGCGAAACTTTGGCAAAGGAGTTTCAATCCTCGCTTTTTTGCGCGCCCTAGCCGCAGGCACGCGAACAACAAACTCTCAGGAGTTGACGAAGCCTGGCGGAGTTGGTAAAGTTCATTGCGCTAAAAGCTGGTGCGACAGCACGGAGCTGCGCAGCATAGTTTAGTAGGCAAGCGCAGCAAACAGTCGCAGCAGTCGGGGGTTCCAGAGTAGCTCAATGGTAGAGCAGCCGGCTGTTAACCGGCGGGTTACAGGTTCGAGTCCTGTCTCTGGAGCCAAAATTTTTCCGCGCCGGGCCAGGTCGCGGTCAGCAAGCCATACAAATTCGAGCCATGCCGATCTACGAATTCGAGTGCAAAAAGTGCGGTCATGAGTGCGAACTGCTAGTCCGATCAACCGACTGGCACGGCGCAAAGTGCCCCAAGTGCGGCTCGGGCAGCCTGACGAAAAAATTCTCGCTGTTCGCGTCCAAAGTCGCCGGTAACCCGGCCAGTTCTTCTTCCAGTGGATGCAGCTCCGCCAGGTGTTCATCCTGCAGAGGCCGGCGTTGCCGGGCATAGGCGGCGTTACGAAGCGACTCCGACATAACCCATCAAGGCCACAGCGGCTGCGCGCGGGCGAACACGCAGGGTTCCAGCACAGCAAACACACAACACCACATAAGCGCTGGCGCATTCGCGCCGCTTGGCAACCATTCCTTGCCGGCCAAGTCACGGGAACCGCAAAAGACAGAAGAACAGGACAGGTGCCCGCACTCGCAAGGCACAAAACCGGCAGAGACAGCACGGGCATCTACCTTAACCCCCTACGCAGAGTCTCTCCAAACTGAACTCGCGCAGGTCCTGAACCAGCCAGTCCGGTTTCAACGCCTCAAGCTGCTTCCGCGATGCGCCACCGGTCAACACACACAGCACTCGCGCCCCGATGGCGCGCGCACAACGCACATCGTGCGGGGTATCACCCACCACAAGAACCTCGCGCCCTTCGAGTTCCATGCCCAGCAGACGGCTGGCGCGCTCGAGTGCGCAGCGCGCGATCTGGTCGCGGTCCTCAGAATCATCCGCAAACGCGCCCACTTGAAACAGGTCCCACAAGCAGAAATGGCGCAGCTTGATCTCGGCGCCGAGCCGGATGTTGCCCGTGAGCAACCCGAGCACGGGCGGAGTTTGCAGGCGCTGCAGCCCAGCGATGAACTGCTTCACGCCGGGGATCACCGTCCCATGACTCCTGCGGATCAAATAGTCGAGCCAAAACGGGTACGCCTCGAAGAATCGGTTGAAATTCTCCTGTGTGGGCTTAATCCCGCCCAACGCGAACATTTCCCGTACAAGCGAGATATCCGTGCGTCCGGCGAAATCAATTCGCTCGGCCACGCCACGCACGCCAAACACCGAGCTGAGCGTGTACGCAAACGCCGCCTTACCCGCCCCGCCGGTACGGATCAGCGTCCCGTCTATGTCGAAAAACACAACCCTAAACATTGGCCCGCGTAAAGTAGCCCGGACCGGCTCAAGGGGCAACTCGAGCTGCGGCATACTGGACATGCATTGCCGTAAGTCACTCCGGCTCAGTGTCCTGAGTGTCAATGTCCTCAATTCCGTGGAGCTTTTCGACAGGGGGCTTCCGGACCAGCACGCGATACAAGCACCAAGCGAACAACGCGGTTACCAGCCCAACCGACAGGCCCATTATTATCCAGCCGCCAAGCGTCATAGGTTAATTCTGGTTTCGCGCCTTCGGCGCCGCCTTATCCCAACGCCTGCCCGCAGTCGCTATCAAAACGAGGAAAAAGCACACGACAATCCCAATCAATAGCACACTCAGCCGCGCCACAGGATCCGCATCCCGTCCAACCAAGTCTCGCACGTAACTCGTCGGCTTAAATTGCCCGGTCTGGGGATCGAATCCGAGCACATTGAACAGAACGAACAAAGCGAATACGCCCAACAGGTAAAGGGGCGAGACGTATTTGATTATCGGCTTGAAAAATGCAGGTATCCGCATCTCGGCGCCGTAATGGGCCTCTTCCCAACCACGCTCGAGGCCCAGCACCCACCCAAACAAAATGACCAGCACAGTGGCCATTAAAAATATGCAGACCGTGCCCACCCAAAAGTCCAGCGTGTCCAGCGCCTTAAGGTCCTTGCTGAAATACACGACAAACGTACACCCGAGCGCCGTCAGCAGCCCGAGCAACGCGACCGACTGACGGCGCGTCAGCCCGAGCCCCTCTTCAAGAAACGCTATGCCCGGTTGCAACATTGAAAGCGAGCTTGTCACAGCAGCAAGGAACAAGAGCAGGAAAAACAACGCGCCGAACAGCCAAGGCAACGGCATCTTCGAAAACACCAGCGGCAAAACCTTGAATCCGAGGCTGAACGTGCCCTGGCCCACAATTCCCGCCGCGCCAAGGAAAACATACGCAGCAGGAACAGTGATCAATCCACCGAGCGCAACCTCGCAGAACTCATTCGCGGCAGCAGAGGTCAACCCGCTCAACACAATGTCGTTCTTCCGGCTCAGGTAACTCGCATACGTGATGACCACCCCGAACCCGACCGAGAGCGAGAAAAAGATCTGCCCCGCAGCAGCCAACCATAACTGCGGGTTCCGGAGCTGCTCCCAAACATTTCCCGGATTCCACATATAACCCAAGCCGTTCAGCACGTTCTGCTCAGGCTTGCTCGGATCAGGCGTACCAAGCGTCAGCACCCGCACAAGGATAACCAGCCCCAACAGAACCAACGCCGGCATCGCGTACTTGCAGAACAGCTCGATACCCCGCACCAGCCCGCGATAGATGAGCACAAAATTCAGCGCGAAAACTACCATGAGGAACAACACCGCCTGATTATGCCCGGCCGAGAATGTAAGCCCGTTTTCCGTCGCACCCACAAACCGCGCCCAGAACTCGCCGTAGGCTGCCACGTCATTGCCCAAGTCCAATTTCCCAGTCAGGAAAAACACCACGTACCCGAGGCACCACGCCTCCACATACACGTAGTACATGTAAATGATCACAGGAATGATCACGCCGAGCACCCCGATGTACTTGCCGGCAGGGTGCCGCGTTATGGCATGCAAAATCCCCGGGCTCGAATGAAACCCCATCTGGCCAGCGTAACGCCCCAACGTCCACTCGACCCAGCAGATCGGTATCCCCAGCAAAATCAGCGATGTAAAGTACGCGATCATGAACGCGCCGCTACCGTATTGCGCGGCCAGGCCAGGGAACCGCAAAAAGTTCCCCAGACCCACTGCGCTCCCGGCAACGGCAAGAATTACCCCCAAACGCGAACTCCAACGTTCCCGCGACTGGGCACAGGTCATAGCTGAGACTTTCTACAAACGCACCTGCAATCACACCAGCACAAACTGCGCGCAAACCGGATTCTGCTGGAACCGCGCGCCCGCAGGCTCTACACTCGCCGCCCGGCAATGCTGAAAATCTTTGTCACCGGCGCAGCAGGGTTCATCGGCAGCCACCTCGCCGAGCGATTACTTGCGCTCGGCAAAGCTGTCGTCGGTTGGGACAACTTCTCCACCGGCCAGCCAGAGTTCGTATCAGCGGCCAGGCAGAACCCGAACTTCACCCTCATCGAAGGCGATTGCCTAGACCAGACCGCGCTGACACGCGCAATGGCAGGTTGCGACTTCGTATTCCACCTGGCCGCAAACGCAGACGTGCGGTTCGGACTCCAGCACCCGAGCAAAGACCTGCACCAAAACACAATCGCCACATTCAACGTGCTCGAAGCCATGCGCGCCAACGGAATCAGAGGAATCGCGTTCAGCTCAACCGGCAGCGTGTACGGCGAAGCAACAGTCTTCCCCACACCCGAAGACGCGCCGTTCCCCATTCAAACTTCGCTCTACGGTGCTTCAAAGCTCGCAGGCGAAGCGTTGATCTCCGCCTACTGCGAAGGATTCGGATTCGAGGGGTACATCTTCCGGTTCGTCTCGATTCTTGGCGAGCGCTACACGCACGGGCACGTGTTCGACTTCTACAAGCAATTGCTCGAGCACCCGGACCACTTGCGCGTGCTGGGCGACGGCACCCAACGCAAGTCGTACCTCTACGTGCACGACTGCATTGACGCAATGCTACATGTTGTCCAAATGCGCACAGCAGCAGGCGCAAAACACAGGGTGCAGATTTACAACCTGGGCACGGACGAATACATCACGGTAAACGACTCCGTCCGAATCATCTGCAACGCACTCGGGCTCGCGCCGCGCATCGAATACTCTGGCGGTGACCGCGGCTGGGTCGGTGACAACCCATTCATCTTCCTCGACACGAAAAAAATCCGCGCAACAGGCTGGCAGCCAAAGCTAACAATCGAGCAGGGCATCCTGCGCACGCTGCAATGGCTCCAGCACAACAGGTGGGTGTACACCAGACGCAAATGAGTCAGCATGCTAATCGTGCCTAAAACAATAGGCTCGGTACACGCGCAGCGAGTCGTCGAACCCGGAGCGACCACTCTTTTAAACCCGCGAACCCAACTATGAACGTAACCGTCCTGGGCCTGTGGCACCTGGGCTGCGTCACCGCAGCCTGTTCTGCCAAGCACCATGCTGTGACCGGACTGGACTTCGATCCCGCAGTGATTGCCAAACTCCAGTCCGGCCAGGCGCCCATATTCGAGCCGGGCTTGGACGAACTTATCCGCGCCGGCCTGCGCAGCGGCAGCCTATCATTTACAACTGACGCGCAAGCCGCCTCCGCGCAAGCCGACGTTCTGTGGGTCTGCTACGACACGCCCGTAAACGAGAACGACGAGCCGGACACAGAATTCGTGCTCCAAAACCTGCGGCGCGCCATCCAGCACCTACCCGCCGGCAGACTCGTGCTCGTATCATCACAACTACCGGTAGGCACATGCCGCACACTCGAAGCCGAATACCCCCAGTTCCAATTCGCATGCGCGCCGGAAAACCTGCGGCTCGGCAAAGCTATTGACGCTTTCGAAAAGCCAGATCGGATCGTGCTCGGCATACGCTCCAGCGCACAAAAGCGCGCACTGGAACAACTCTTCGGACCGTTGCGCGCGCAAATCTTGTTCATGCGAACCGAATCCGCCGAGATGCTCAAGCACGCACTGAACAGCTTTCTGGCGCTCTCGATCTCCTTCATCAACGAGATCGCACGCCTGTGCGAAGCCGTGGGCGCCGACGCACACGAAGTCGCGCTCGGGCTGAAAACCGACCCGCGCATCGGACAAAAAGCATACGTGCGCCCGGGCGGGCCTTTCGCCGGCGGCACACTCGCACGCGACGTGGCGGTCCTGGAAAATATCGCCAACACCACCCGCGAGCCGGTACAGGTCATACCGGCGATCCGCAAAAGCAACGAGCACCACCGCCAGTGGGCACTCCGCAAACTTCAAGCCAGACTGGGCCCGCTCACAGGCAAAACCGTTGCCATCCTCGGACTCGTTTACACACCGGGGACGGACACGTTGAGACGCAGCGCTGCCGTCGAGCTTTGCCAGGCCATCTTGCGCGCAGGCGCAAAAGTTAAAGCTTTCGATCCCGCAATCCGCACACTGCCCGCACACCTGGCCGAAATCCAACTGGCGAGCAACCTCGCCGAGGCATTAAAAAGCGCAGACGCCGCAGTCGTGTGCACCGAATGGACTGAGTTCAAATCTGCAGACTGGCCGGAATTGGCCAAACTCATGAATACACCGTTGGTCCTGGACCCGAACCGGTTCTTAGAAAACAGTTTGCAGCATATCCCAAATGCCGAGCATATTTGGGTGGGACAACCCCAGACATGAAGCTCAAAAACCTGAACGCACTTATTACCGGCGCAAGCCGCGGACTCGGCAAAGTAATCGCCGAGCATTTCCTGCGTGAAGGCGCCAACGTCGCTATCTGCGCAAGGAACGAGCCCGAACTCACCGCCGCGCGCGACGAGTTGGCAGCGCAATTCCCAAGCCAAACGGTGCTGGCACGCACGTGCGACGTATCAGACGAGTCACAAGTAAATGCACTGGTCGCCTTCGCACTCGACAGACTCGGAGACATCCACATCCTGGTGCTCAACGCTGGCGTCTACGGGCCAATGGGCCCGACTGAAACCGTTGACCTCGCAGACTGGCGCCGCGCGCTCGAAATAAATCTATTCGGGGTTCTGCTGCCGTGCCGCGCGCTCATTCCGCACTTCAAACGCGCGCGCAGGGGCAAAATAATCGTGCTCAGCGGCGGCGGCGCAACCAACCCGCTGCCGAACATCAGCGCGTACGCCGCCTCTAAAGCAGCAGCCATCCGGCTCATGGAAACCCTGGCCGAAGAGCTCCGGCCGTTCAACGTGGACGTCAACGCCATCGCACCAGGACCGCTCGCCACACGGTTCGTTGACCAGGTACTTGAAGCCGGACCAGAAAAAGTCGGACGCGAGTTTTACGAGAAAAACGTGCAATGGAAAAAATCAGGCGCCACTCCGCCAGAGCTTGGCGCCCGGCTCGCCGTCTATTTGGCCAGCTCGGAAAGTAACGGCATCACCGGCAAACTCATCAGCGCGCAATGGGACCCGTGGGAACGCCTCCACGAGTTTAAAGACGACCTAAAAAGCGATATCTACACCTTGCGACGCATTGTCCCAAAGGACCGGGGGAAAACCTGGGGTGACAAATGAAGACTGTTGAACCGCCAAACCTCTAAATAGCTAAACCGCGAATAAGCAGCCGGCCGCTCCCGGCTCAAAAGCTCAACAACCAAAAGCTCGAACGTGCAAACATGAACTACGCAATCATCGGCTGCGGATTGATAGGCAAAAAACGGCTGGCCGCTCTACCGCACGGTTCACGCTTGGTCGTAGCTTGCGACATAAACCCCAGCAGGGCAGAAGAGCTCGTCCGATCAGCAGGCACGGGCCGCGCAGTCTCGGATTACCTCGACGCGGTAACCGACCCACAGGTCGAAGCTGTCATAGTCGCAACCGCCAACGCCGCCCTGGCCGACATCGCCGCAGCAGCAATCCGCGCGCACAAGCACGTGCTCGTGGAAAAACCTGGCGCAATCTCAGTCCGGCAAATCGACGAACTAATAACGCTCCAGCAAAAACACCGCGTCTGCGTCAGGGTCGGGTTCAACCATAGGTTCCACCCTGCAGTCCGCAAAGCTCGGGAAATTTTTGACTCCGGCGCAATCGGCAAATTAATGTTCATCCGCGCCCGCTACGGCCACGGCGGCAGACTCGGATACGAGAAAGAATGGCGCGCAGACCCAAAGCTATCCGGCGGCGGCGAGCTTATAGACCAAGGCACACACCTCATTGACCTTGCGCGCTGGTTCCTCGGCACATTCGAACACGTCGAGGGACACATCGCCACCTACTTCTGGCAAATGCCCGTCGAAGACAACGCGTTCCTCTGCCTCCGCACCGCGCAGGGTCAAACCGCATGGCTCCACGCCAGTTGGACGGAATGGAAAAACACTTTCTCATTCGAAATCTTCGGCCGCACAGGTAAACTCCACATAGAGGGCCTCGGCGGCAGCTACGGCACAGAGCGACTATACCATTACCAAATGAAGCCAGAACTCGGCCCGCCCGAGACGCTCATCTACGAATTCCCCGGACCCGATGTTTCGTGGGCGCTCGAACTGGCTGAGTTCGAACATTGCATCCGCCTGGCACAAACGGAAACACAACGCAGCAAGCGCACCCACACCCGTACCCATCTAACCGCAAGTACACAATCGCAATATGTCGGAGCGGCCTTGCACGATGCGCGCGCCACTATCGCAGTCGTGGAAGCAATCTACCAAAAGGCAAACGCACAAAAACGCAAGAAACGAAAAGAAACGTTACAAACAAACCGACCTGATTAACCAGCTCGGCCTCCAAATAGGCCTGCCCCACAGCAGACGCGTAACCGCACCCAACCAGCAACGATGTGGACAATGGAGTCCGGCTAAATCCATCTGCGTGGCCCCCTTCAGTGTGATTATGCCTTGAACGTTACGCCTAACGGGTGTTACTTCGAAGAATCAGCGGTCCTGCTTGCGCTGCCTCCGCCGCCAACAGATCTCACCGAGTGGCGTAGCCAAGAGTACCTCTGTTTCGCCATCCACAGGGACTATTTCGAGGCTGAGTGTCATACTATCGCCTTGCAGTTCAAGCGTACCGTTCCCCCTACCACACGCAAAATGCTTGGGGTTGTCTCGACCACATTGATGTACAATTCCGCCTCTCCCTTGGCTCCCCAGAACCGGACTTGTTCCACATTGTTCACCGTCACGCGACAGCGTTGGAGAGCCTTCTTCTGGAAGAAAACGTTTGACCCTGCGGCCCCGCGTTCTGACCGTTCCACTACGGTAAACACACAGCGCCCGCTGTTTTCATCAAAGTTCACGCTACCGAGTTCGAGCACTTGGTCATGCCAACGGTCAGTTAACATGGAGCCAGATTCGTTTGTGCGTATGAAGGTCATTTTATATTCACTCCGCTGAAGGTGGGTTCCTCCACGTCACCAAAAAACCACCCGCGCTGCCTGACCCGCGCAGTGGTGGGGGGACAGAGGTTTCTTTCCCGGGCATAGGAATTCTGGAAGCGGGATGCGCAGATTTACACCAGGGCCTTTCTGCCCCTTAATCCAGCAAGTCACTCGCAGGGGACACTTCTTGCCAATCACCGGGAAAGGATGGTGAGCATGATGGATTTCCACTTTGCATCGCAGGTTTTTGCACATCGGCAAGTAACGCGCTAACAGCACACGCAAAATAGCGGCCCACTCATCAGCAGGATCAACCTTGTTAAGTGGATTGTTCTCAACGAAAACGTGCAAATTGATCCCGCCAACTTCTCCAATAGGATCGCTATTCACCCACCTCTGCCACTGGGGCGCGTAGAAGCGGTAGCCGTAGTAACTGAAACCGGTGGAGGGGTCGCGTTCCTTGCTGCTGAATTTGAAACGGCAGAGGTCGGGGCCGATTGCGGATTGCGAATTGCCGAATGCGGAATAGGAATAATTGCCCACGGTCGTCGTGCCGCTGCGGGTCAAAACAACATCGCCGCGATGGTTACAGTGCGTGTAGTAAGTGCCCGTATTCGGGCCTATGTGATGCGTCACGGCCACTAAGGTTCCAATATCCCCGGCCAAGCCAACCCCGCGAGTGAACGTCTCGCGCAATTGCCCCGCCTCGTTCATCACTGCCACTGTATCCCACCCGTCATATAAGTAAATCAACCTAAATACTCCGATGCGACCGCTGATAAATGCGCCCGACGCCCCCATCTTGCCCATGTGGCGTAAAGGTTCCAATCTTCTGCTTCGGGACAATAAACTTCCGCTCTACAGTTGTTACTCATCCCTTTCCAACCCTTCCCCTCAAACCTATAAGAGATAAAATCGCTCCGCCCAGCAAACAAAGCCAAGCAAACACTATGACAAGCGCGGTTCCGTTAAACCGCACTCCCACAATAACCCCCAAACCAAAAAATATCAGTAAAGCACCTATGCGTTGGTACATGTTCACTCTTGTTGGCTTTTCCTGGGTTTTTCAAATGGACTTTTGGCTGTAAGAAAACCGCAACAAACGGCTGCCGCGTAACATGGGTAATCAAACGCGGGACATTCTGTCGTGGCAGCTTCAATACATTTTGACCAGCAGTCGTGGAACGTATCATCCGGGTCATCCCAATGCCCACCAGCACAGATCACTGCGCACGCTACTCCTGCAACGCCCGCACATGCAGCAGCCGTAATACAGCACAACCATTCGATTGTAGGCAGGAGTTTACCCTTTAACCCATCAGGGTCGATGGAATTCAGCGGATTATTTTTTACGTAAACGTATGCGCCCATATGACCTTGGTCTTCTTCCGCACCTTTATCCCTGCTG
>JANWZY010000349.1 GCA_025061935.1 Verrucomicrobiia bacterium | reverse complement strand
CGACGCTTGGCCATCCGCGCGTCGTACCGGTCTGCGCGCATCACATTCGAGATGTGAATCCAGCCCTCACGCTCAATAATCGCGCCCTGCGGATACTGTTGGCTTTTGCGCATGTGACGCTTCTGCATGCGCACGCCTTCGACAATCACGCGCTGGTTCTTGCCATCAACAGCAATTACGCGCCCGCGCTTGCCTTTGTCCGCGCCGGTTATCACCACCACCTCATCGCCCTTCTTGACATGCAGCTTCGGCATGGCCTGACACATGTTACGCCGCCCAGCGCGCGCCCGGCTTGGCGGCATCAACCGTTGCTTCCTTCCTGAATGGTCGAATAAGCTTCATTTTTAATCCGCACCCGCGCGGTCAGATAACCTCGGGCGCGAGCGAAACAATTTTCATGAACTTCTTGTCACGCAACTCACGCGCGACCGGACCGAAAATCCGCGTGCCGCGCGGGTTCTGGTCACGGTCAATCAACACGACCGCATTGCTGTCGAACCGCAAATACGAACCGTCGCTGCGCCGGATCGCTTTGCGCGTCCGCACAACAACCGCGTCCACCACATCGCCCTTTTTGACCGTCGCGTCCGGCGCCGCCTCTTTAATGTGCACTTTGATAATGTCGCCTATTTCAGCGTAACGCTTGTTGCGGCCGATCACACCAATCGCCGCCGCCCGGCGCGCGCCGGTATTATCAGCAACATCCAAAATAGAACGAACCTGTAACATGGCTTCCGTGTATTATGCCGCGATCTGCACAGGCCCGGCCGCACGCTCCAAGACTTCGACCAAGCGCCAGCGCTTGGTCTTCGACAACGGGCGCGTCTCCTGAATCCGCACCACGTCGCCCAGCTTCGCCTCCTCGTGCTCGTCGTGCGCGTAGTATTTCTTGTACGTCCTCACGATTTTCTTGAAGCGCGGGTGCGGGAACCTGCGCTCGACACGCACCACGATTGTCTTGGTCATCTTGTCCGAGACAACCACGCCCACGCGCTCCTTGCGTTTGCCGCGTTGTTCAACTGTGTGCACCTGGCTCTGGTCCATACGCGCCAATTAAGCTTGTTGTTTGCGCAACTGAGTTATGCGCGTCTGTATCCGCGCCACATCGCGCCGCAGCAAACGCAGCCGCGCCGGCTTCTCGAGCTGCGCACTGGCCTGTTGCAATCGCAGGTTAAAAATCTCCTGGCGCAGGTCGCGCTCCTTCGCCATCAGCTCGACCAGCGTCATGTCTTTTAACTGCGAAAATTTCATAGCTCGATCAAAGTGTCCCCACCTTGTGCCGCGCAATGAACTTGGTCCGGATCGGCAGCTTCGACGCAGCGAGCCGCATCGCTTCCCGCGCTACGTGCTCAGGCACACCGTCAACCTCGAATAACACATTAGCAGGTCGCACCACCGCCACCCACGACTCGACCGCGCCCTTGCCCTTGCCCATGCGCGTCTCAAGCGGCTTTTTCGTGTACGATTTGTGCGGGAAGACGCGAATCCACATCTTCCCGTGCCGCTTCAAATGCCGGGCTATTGCCACACGCGCGGCCTCAAGCTGCTTGGTATCTATCCAGGCGCGGTCTAGTGCCTGCAATCCGTACTCGCCAAATGCGACCGTGTTCGCGCGCCATGCCATACCGGCGCGACTGCCCCGGTGCATTTTGCGGTACTTCACTCTTTCGGGCATCAATGGCATAGCTCAAATCACCACTTCTTCCACGCCGGTGGGGCGGGTAGGACCCCGCCTGGCCGGCGTGGAAAATTTCATATTATCAAGCTGCCGCTCCCGTCAACTCCGGTTTTCGATCTTTCTGATCCGGCATGATCTCGCCCTTGCAAATCCAGCACTTGACACCGATCTTGCCGTAAATCGTGTTCGCCTCGGCAAATCCGTAATCAATCAGCGCGCGCAGCGTATGCAACGGTACCCGCCCCCAGTGGTAAACCTCCGAGCGCGCCAGCTCTGCACCGCCGAGCCTGCCCGAAACCCGCACCTTGATCCCTTGCGCGCCGAGGTCTTTTGCCGTCTGCACCGCTTTCTTCATTGCGCGCCTGAACGAGACGCGCCGCTCAAGTTGTAAGGCTATATTTTCGGCTACAAGCTGCGCATCCAGCTCCGGCTGCTTGATTTCGATGATGTCAATGTAAATCTCTTTGCCGGTCATTTCGGCCAGCTCCTCTTTGAGCCGGTCGATCTCAGCGCCGCGCCGACCGATTACGACGCCCGGCCGCGCAGTGTAAATGGTCACGCGGCACCTGTTCGCTGCGCGCTCGATCATTACCCGCGGCACGGCCGCAGATTCGAGCCGCTTCCGCAACAGCTCCCGAATTTTGTAATCCTCGATCAGCAGCGGCG
>JANWZY010000348.1 GCA_025061935.1 Verrucomicrobiia bacterium | reverse complement strand
AAATACTGCGTGCGCAGCCGGTGCACATAATGATAACAGACGTGCGCATGCCCGGCATGTCTGGATTGGAAACGCTGCGGCTTGCTCGGAAAATCCAGCCGCTTCTACCAGTGCTGCTTGTCACAGCGTACGCGGACATACGCGATGCGGTCAGCGCCATGCGCGACGGCGCAGTCAATTACCTGACTAAACCGATAGACCTCGACGAGCTCCTGCGCTCGGTTCAAATGGCTACAGGCACAGCGCCGACTAAGGCTGTGCAAGTTGCGCCGGACAAAGTTTTACCACCAGGCATTATTGCAGAAAGCCCTGTTATGCGCGCGCTGTTCCGCGATGCCGCGCTGGTGGCGGGTTCCGACAGCCGCGTGCTCATTACCGGCGAGAGCGGCACAGGCAAAGAAGTGCTTGCGGACCTGATCCACGCTTGGAGCGCGCGCGCCTCTGGGCCGCTGGTCAAGGTCAATTGCGCAGCGATACCCGAAACGCTGCTCGAAAGCGAACTGTTCGGGCACGAGAAAGGTGCTTTTACAGGCGCAACTGCACAACGCATCGGCAGGTTCGAGGAAGCGACCAACGGTACCATTTTCTTGGACGAAATTGCAGATATGTCGCTTGCGCTGCAGGCCAAACTGCTCAGAGTAACCCAGGACGGGAGTTTTAACCGGGTCGGTTCAAACCGCGAGCTGCATACCAACGCGCGCATCCTGGCCGCGACCAACAAAAACCTGGAGGAGCTGGTCAAGTCCGGGAAGTTCCGCGAAGACCTCTTTTACAGGCTGAACGTAGTCGAGCTGAATGTGCCACCATTGCGTGAACGGCGCGAAGACATTCTGCCGCTGGCGGAGGCGTTCCTTGCCGAGTTCTCGAAGGGCGGGGCGCGTCTGTCCGCAGCCGCAGCCGAATGCCTGCTCCGGTACGACTGGCCGGGCAACGTCCGCGAGCTGCGCAACGCAATGGAACGCGCCGCACTGCTAGCGCATGGTGAGGTCATTCTGCCGGACCACTTGCCGACGCGCGTCAGGTCTGGGAGCGCGCGCCTGCCCCAAGCGCAACCGACAGCCGCTGGCGAACTCGAACAGCTCGAACAGCAGGCGATTCTGGATGCATTGCGTAGGCACAACTTTAACCGTACCGAAACGGCCAAGGCGCTGGGCATAAGCCGCCGCACGCTTGTGTACAAACTGCAGCGGCTACGTCAACTGGGTTACGAAGTCGACCTGCGCTGAGTCCTTTGCAGCGGATCGGCTTACGCATGCGCACGCGCGGCGGGGGACAAAAACTAGAACTGAGCGTTCTGTGCGCGCCCGTAGCTTTACCACTTCTCGGGCACTGTTTCAACGGTTCGCGCACTTTATCTGGTCATGCGACCCCGTGTGAGGTATTTTATATCAGCCAATACAGCCAAGGACAATGAAACGCTCGGTTGACATACGGCCGTTGCTCGACAGTTGGCCGTTCGATCCAGAGAACGATGTGCGGATTGTGCGCGGCGACGACGGCCGCGAAATCATTCAAGTTCGGACGCCCGTGGGCATCGAGCAGCTCGAGCTAACTGGCCGGCCGGACGGTGCACAGCCCTATGGCATGGAGTCGGCGCTCGAATACCACATGACCAGGCTCGAACAGGCACGGCGCGAGGGCCGCGAAGCCGACTTCGAACTCGGGCCTCAAGAATGTGCGGAGCTGTTCGCTGAAGGCACGCTTTATTACCTGCGGTACCTGCGCCTGTTCCAATTGCAACGTTGGGCCGAGGTGGTGCGTGACACGGCGCGGAACATTCGCCTGTTTGATTTCGTGCATCGCTACGCTGCGCGCGAAGAAGACCGGAACAACCTCGAAAAATGGCGCCCGTACATACTTCGCATGAACGCGGTCGCTGCGGCCATGCTCGAACTCGAAAAGAGCGCGTTCGACAGGGCGCTCCAGATCCTTAACACGGCCATCGAGGAAATCGAGGCGCTGCCCGAACTTGATGACGACACGTTCTACTTCGAGCGGCACCGGTCGTTGCTCGCGTTGCGCGAGCTAGTGGCGCAGGTCGAGCGGAACCGCCCGCTGACCGAGCTCGAACGGTTGGAGCGCCAGCTCAAGCGCGCGATCGAGACTCAACAGTTCGAGCGCGCCGCCGAGCTGCGCGACCGTATTCGGAGCCTCAAGAATAAGGCGCAGTCGAGTTAAGGGGTACGCAGCCCGTGCGGGCATGCATCCCCGGACAGCTATGCCCGCATGTGGCTAAAACCGTTCTATCCGGCCTCGTCTTGGCCGATGCCGAGGTGCTCGCAGCAATTCCCGGCCGACTCGTACGAATAAACGGTTGGGGCCGGAGCCAGCACCGCCCTCAAGCCACAACGCCTCGACT
>JANWZY010000347.1 GCA_025061935.1 Verrucomicrobiia bacterium | reverse complement strand
GTCGCCAATTAACGGCCAGACGAAGTATGAGCGCGGCGCTGTCACCTTTGGACTCTAGCGCTACCACCCCTCATCAGGTGCTCGACTTCGGCTTTTGTAGCCATCGAGGTGTCGCCTGGGGTCGTCATGGCTAGTGCGCCGTGTGCTGCACCGTACTCGACCGCCAGTTGCGGATCGCCTGTGGTCATTAGTCCGTAAATAAGCCCGCTAGCGAAGCTATCGCCGCCGCCTATCCGGTCGAGGATTTCGAGGTCCGGGTATTTCCGGCTCTCGTAAAACTTGCCGTCCATCCAGCAGATGGCCGCCCAATCGTTGCGTGTGGCTGTCTTGGCCGCGCGGAGCGTGGTGGCCACAACCTTGAAGTTTGGGTATTCACGCACCGCCTTTTCGATCATCTTTTTGAATGCGGTGACGTCGAGTTCGAGTAAATTCTCATCCACCCCTTCGACCTGGAACCCCAGGCAGGCGGTGAAATCTTCCTCGTTGCCCAGCATGACATCCACGTACTTGGCGATTTCGCGGTTGACTTCCTGCGCGCGTTTCTGGCCGCCTATTGATTTCCACAGGCTCGGCCGGTAGTTCAGGTCGTACGATACCACCGTGCCGTACTGCTTGGCCTTTTGGACCGCTTCCAATGCGAGTTTCGGTGTGGTCTCGCTCAGCGCCGCGAATATGCCCCCTGTATGGAACCAGCGCACGCCCAGTTTCCCGAAGATATAGTCCCAATCGAAATCGCCCGGCTTAAGCTGGCTGGCTGCCGAATTGCCCCGATCAGAAACGCCCAGAGCAGCGCGGACGCCAAACCCGCGCTCTGTGAAATTAAGCCCGTTCCGAACGGTCCGGCCCACGCCGTCGAACGGGACCCATTTAATAAACCGCGTGTCAACACCACCTTGCAGGATCAGGTCTTCGATCAGTCTGCCCACGTCGTTGTCTGCGAACGCGGTGCATACGGCTGTGCGCATCCCAAAACACTTGCGGAGGCCGCGCGCGACGTTGTATTCGCCGCCGCCTTCCCATACGCGGAACCACCGCGCGCATCGGATACGTTCCTCGCCCGGGTCGAGCCTGAGCATGACTTCGCCCAATGCGACCAGGTCGAAAGCGCACGCTTCAGCAGGTTTAATGTTCAACACAGCCATGTTTTTCTAAAAGTTGCTTCTCAGTTTTATCCCTTACGAACGAAATTAGCGGTTCCACCTTTCCTTTCGAGCCGGGCCGAGTGTGTCCTTGGCCGGCGCAGAAAGCAAGCGCGCACTCGCTTGAATGTTCACTTGCGTGTTTGCCGATGCTCTTTCGGTGCGGGCGCGGCGGCCAGGTGAAATTGGCAGGCCGTATGGCTTCAACGCATTCCGCATAGTGCCGGTGGCACCAGCACAGGTTCAGGGTCCAGGTATTGTTAGGGATTTTTTGACCCCTGCGTGGTCGAAGCCTGGCCGTTGTTAATTTTGGACCGGTCTAAAGGCTGCCCACGGTTGCGTAGGCAGTTGCCTAGAGTGCCTGCGTCGAGTTGCTTTATTGCCTGTGGGGCCTGTTAGGCGAGGAACACAGGCTTGATGTGCCGCTCGAACAGATTTCGCGTGACGTTTTGCGCTACGGTATGCTCGCACTTGCGCACGGCTTCGAGGTACCGGTCGCCGCGTTTGGCTGCGAGTTTGTAAGCCACGTGCATTAACTGGCGCATGTGCGGATTGAAACCGCCGCACTTAGGATCATGTCGCAGCGCAGCCACAAATCTGGCTGCGTCCCATTTCATGACAGTGGCAGCGTCCGGGAGTTTGCTCTTGTCTATATCGATCACGGTCGCGTATGGCCTAGCCAGTTCGTCAATCTGCTCGATGGCTTCTATGTACATTTCCTTCGCCAATGCCAGGCCGTCCCCGTCTGCTTCAGCCAGGCCTATCACTTCTTCGAGCCATGTAGTCCCCGCTGTCTTAAGGTGCAGACCCGCGTTATGTCGCCGCAATGCTCGGTTGATGATCGGGTATAAAGAAAACTTGTCGCTGCCAGAGTGCACGCTGAGCTTGAGGTTATCCGGCAGGTTGTAAGTTTTAATCGCGAACCGTACTACGCACAGGTCGTCGTTGAATTCTTTCTCGAACTGCGCGAGGTCTCCGACGTAATCAACGCCTTTATTGAACCTGCCTGTGAATTTTGGCGCGATAGTTTGTGCGGGTATGTTCTCGTCGGCTATGGCCGCCAGAATCACCAGCAGCTCGGGTGGTGTCTGCGGCGCATCGGTTTCATCCATCGAGACCTCAGTGATGAAATTGCCTGCGCCTTTCTGTTTCGCTATATGGCGGTAGATTTCGCCCGCGGCACGGACGGCGGCAAGGTACTTTGAGGCAATGCGCCGTAGCTCGGCTTCAGTGATGAGGAGTTTTTCT
>JANWZY010000346.1 GCA_025061935.1 Verrucomicrobiia bacterium | reverse complement strand
GGTCTGATAGCTTCCGAAGGGGATAGAGTCTTTATCGGCACGGTGAGCAACCTGCAGACGCGAAACCAGTTCTTTGCCGAATCGCCTTTTTCCCTCACAGATCTGCCGGGTGATGAAACGAACATGTATTACTCGTTTTTGTACAAGTTTAATGATCCGGCACGAATCGGCGGGACGAATATTCTTGTGAGGGTGAATAAGTGGAACTCGGGCACCGGCAGTCGTCAATTTTTCGACGTGATGGCTAGGCGAGTTGGAGAGTTCATTCAGGTAGGAATAGCTAAAGGAATGAGCTCGGCGCCGGTGACTAACTGGGCGGCCACTAATATCGCCGCTGGTGAAACCGTGTTTATCGTTGTGCGGCAGAACATAAGAGAAGGTCCGTCTAACGACGTCATATACCTCTGGGTTAACCCGCCAACAAATTCATTCGGGGCTAGCGATGATAACCTGCCTCCTGCAAGTGCCGTAGTAGGCCACGAACCACCTTATGGGGATGAAGACTCGAGTGGTACTGGCGTCGGTCGATTCGCAATTGGTGGCGGCATAAATTCTGAGTTTGACGAGTTGCGCATCGGCACGACCTGGGCAGACGTAACGCCGCGGTTTGGAATGTGTGTAAATCCGACCATTGTTACCCCGCCGACCAACGTGACCATAGCAGCAGGCCTCTCTGCAACATTCAGGGTAAGCGCCCTTGGCACAGGCCGCACCTACCAGTGGCAATTGAGCACAAATTCGGGGGCTACTTGGGAAAACATACCGGGTGCAATTGGCATGAATTACACCACACCGCTGCTGCGTGCGTCCGACAACGGCAAACAGTATCGTGTAATAGTGACGACGCCGTGCAGTGGCGTATCGGTTACATCGGCAGTTGCCACATTGACGGTATACGAGCCTACACCGACACCAGTAGGTATAGTCTGTCACGACAAGTTTACGGACGGTATGCGCGCTGATTATCCGGTCGGGGTGAGTAATTCGGTCTGGTTCGCGTCCACGGCGGAAAGCTTGCAATGGACAGACCCGGCAGGGTTGATTGCCACGCCCGCCAGTGGAGCCGCGAGTTTGTGGATCGGATACTTCACACACTCGAATGCGGTACCGGTACATCTTGGTGTAGGGCGTGAAATTAGGGTGACGTTCCCATTCAAACCGGTCTCTTTCGGTCAATTCACCAATAACGGCAGTGTGCGGTTCGGCCTGTTCGATTATTACGACGGCGGAGTACGTGTGAATGCCGACGGGTTCAGCGGCAGCGCGGGCAATGGCGCCGGTGTGCGCGGGTACCTGCTGAACCTTAACTTTGGCACGAATTTTACCGATAACACGCCGCTCGAATTGTACGCGCGGTTTAACTTGGATAGCACGATATTGTCTGGCGCAATTGCCGACTACCAATCGCTCGGTGCCGGGCCGCAACCGGGCACGTACTCGAACGCGCCCGCGTTCCAGCCGGATGTCGAATATACCCTGGAGTTTAAAGTGCTGAGGTATGCCGAAAATGCGACGCGGGTAACCGCCAAGATCAGCGGCGGCGGCACAAACTGGACCTGGTCGGTCATCGACACAACCTACGCGTATCCGCGCTTTGACGCATTTGCAGTCCGCACGCCGATGCGTGAAACCTCATGTGACCAGCTTTACATCCCCGAGTTCAAAGTTGAAGTAGCGTCTGTACCAATGGTGACGAATGTACCGCCGTTTAAGATAACTGAGGCACGGTTCATTTCGCCCACGCAATTGAAGTTGACGTGGGAATCGGTGGCGGGTGTGAGTTACGACATCCTTAGCCGTGAATCCTTGACCACCGGCAGTTGGGTCACGAACGCCACTGTGGTGGCCACTGGCACCACGACTTCGTACACCAATACCGTCTCGGGCGCGCAGACATATTTCAAGATCAGCGTGCCACTGCCGCAACTGCCGCCGCCATAAAACCGATTGCTCCGCTGGGAGCTTGCTGTCGAGAAGGCGCCGGCCCGGGCGGGCCGGCGCCATTGTTTTTGAATCTGAACCTGGCTCACGCTGCTGGGGTGACCGGTCTTTTCTGTCATCATGGAACCCGGGGATAGTTGATGGTAGCCATGCGTGTATGCCGAGCTTGACGCAGGTGGACCTATAACTGTTGACCCTCTGCGGTTTGATTCGTCCGGCTGAGCAACGCCGGGCACAAGCCGTGGGTCACAAGGAAGAATTCAGTGGCGCGAATTACATGGCGCTCCGCAGCTAGATAGCGCTCGGCACCTTCCAGCCCATCAGGGCGACAGACCAATAGCCCACGGCGCTTAGACAAACGCAGCTACCGAGTGGCGACCGTAGCTACGTTTGGAAAAACGTGGAATCCACCCATTACCGATTACCCTCCACTGGAAATGCACACAAGCCATGCAAGCCCAAGG
>JANWZY010000345.1 GCA_025061935.1 Verrucomicrobiia bacterium | reverse complement strand
TGGGGGTGCTGTGCAGTGAAGGGCCGGCTGTCTCACGCAAGCGGCTGCGCATTGCATGGTCTGAATGGACTGATCCGCCGCCCGGCGGCGGGAACACAGCGTACTCGAAAATGTTTATGGCCGAGATCGCGTATAGCAACGGCACACCAGTGCTTGTGAAGCGCCGCCTGATCATTGACGGCGCCGAGTTGCCTTTCCGCTGCACGATGGAGACGCAGAACTTCCGGCCGCCTGACGAGGAAGAACTGATTTTCAGCGCGTACACCGACGGCGGGCGATACTGCGACGTGCTCGGCATAAACCTTCGGACCAAGCAAATCACGAACTACACCAGCTCACCTGAAGTCTATGATGAGCCGGAAGGTATTTTCCCGGACGGCAAACACACATTGGTCGAGTGCGACAAGCAAAACCTCGAAGGCCCAGGGCACATTGATATCTGGATGCTCGCCCTTGACGGAAGCGGTCGGTACGAACGGCTGACCTTTTTCAGCGATTTCCCGGGCTACAAAGCATCGAATCCGGTGGTGAGCGACGACGGGCGATTCATCGCATTCCAGTTGGGAAAGTCTGTGGACGCGCCCGGCGTCGGCCACGGCATTTTTATCTACGAGCTGGGAAAGGCGCGGCGCGCGCAGCGCTCCGATTCGACGCTGAAGCTACGCCGCGTCGGCCCAGATTGACCAGGCGCTCCAACGCATCACCGCTTCCGGTCCGACGAGCTTTTTGTGACGCAATAGTTCGAGCTTGGGTCAATTAGGGTTGCTTTACCGTCGCCACTGGTGATTGTTCCCGTCACCAATGGATTAAGTGGTCACGTGTGCTTGGCACTGAGCTTTCCAACGGTACGTGGATGGACCGACTTCTTTTGTACCAGGCGCGTCTGCGACTAACCCAGCACTTTGATGTGTGAGATGCGGAACACGGCACCCCGTGGCTCATTGGGCAGGCACTCGATCTCCCAGCCGTGCGCGAGCACAATTTGATGCACGATAGCCAGTCCGAGGCCGGTACCTTTTTCGTTGGTGGTGAAGTACGGCTTGAATATTTCGGTTCTGTGTTCAGGGGGCACCCCGGGACCGTTGTCACGAATTTCAAGTGCGATTTCGTTAGGCCCTATGCGCTGAGTCAGCACTTGAATTCGCCCGTTCCGGTCAACCGCTTGGATCGCATTGAGCAATAGATTAAACAGCGCCTGGCGAAGTTGTTGTTCGTCCGCTTCGATAGTGGGCATGTCCGGCTGAATCTCAAGTTTCACCGCCTTTTCTTCAATGTCGTGGCCGAGGGTGCGCACGACATCGTTCACGGTGTTGTTTAGCCTTACAGCAGTGCGCCTGACCTCACGCGGCCGCGAGAAATTGATGAATTCGTTCAGTTGCGCGGTGACGCGGTCCACTTCTTCAACGATTTCGCGGCATTTTTCCCGCACGTCAGCCGGAACGCTTTCCTGTTTGGCTACCAATTGAGCCAGTCCACGAATTATGTTGAGCGGGTTTTTTGTCTCGTGCGCCAGGCCTGCAGCAGCGATGTTCATTTCCCTAAGGCGCGCGTTCAATTCTGCAGCGCGGGCGAGCCTGACCTCGAGCTCGGACGACCTGACCAAGTTCCGCCATGCTAATCCGAGGCCGAATACCGCCACGGTCGCGAGGCCGCAAATAACGATTCTCAACCACAAATCGTGATTGATAGCGGTGCGCATGGCATGCGTCGAAAGCGCTATGACGAAGCTATGTACACCCTGCTTTTCTATAAGCGCTTTGTATTGGTCTTCAGTCATCCACGGCGGTCGCCCAAACCTAGGCCGGCCTTGACGCTCGCGCTGTGGCCATGGCGCTGCTGGTTCTGTTGCAGGTGCGGCCCCTGTCGGTGGTGGATGACCAAGAAATTGTTGACCCGGTGGGAATGGCTGAGGCATCCCTTGCGGCCCCGCCCCGGGTCCAGGCAATATAGGACCCGGCGCGTTGGTAGGCTGTGGTGGGCGGTCCATCCGCGGTAAAATGATGGTTGGTCGCGGGCCTTCCGACTCGGCGGACACGTCTGCGCCCAGATCAACCAGATTCATCAGCGTGACGGTGTCTTTGCCCCAGTGCGCGCCGGCGCGGAGCAGCCCTTTGAGTTCAGGGTCAATAGGCTCGCCTGCGGACGCGACCACTTCCCCCGCTACATTCAAAAGTGCGACACCGCGAAGTTCTTGCGGGTTAACAAGCTCTTGGAGCGCGGATTCCAACCGTTCTTTGGATATCACGCCGCCGAACCGCCGCTGTGAGCGCAGTACAATTCCTAGAGTGGTCGAGATATCCTTCGCACGATTGATCAGCTCTGCGCGCGCGGCGCGCCTGACGCGCCGGTGCTCCATTGATTGCCACCCGGCGATTACCGCCCAGGCAATCAACAGGGCCATGTAAACCAAGTGCGTGCGCTTT
>JANWZY010000344.1 GCA_025061935.1 Verrucomicrobiia bacterium | reverse complement strand
GCCCGTTGTGGCCAAAGTTAGCCAGTTCCGGGTTTTCGTGCGCATCTTCAGGAGGATTCGTCCACGTTTTTGCTCCGCCAGAGTGATTCTCGGTTCAAAGCCAGCACAAACCAAAGCATCAAATTCGGTCTGCCCAAAGAAGATAGCCGCTGCCATACAGGCAACGGCTATCCGACAGGATACAAACCAAAGCTTATGCGTGTACTGTGGTGGTTAACTCCGTACCCTGCGCCACCTTAGTAAAACAGCCAACGCACCCAACCCAAGCAATGCATATGTGGTTGGCTCGGGCACGAGCTGGTAACCGATACCATCAATCCAAGTCCGTTGATTCGAGTCGGCCTGATTCGGGTCAGGCGCCATGTAAACTGTGATAGTAGAGCTGGTCGTTTGGCCGAGCAATCCGCCAAGCAGCACACGGTTGCCTTGGGAAATCATAACACTTGTTGTGAACGGGTTCGGGTTCAGCTCGGTGCTGTAGTGGGTTCCTTGGTCACCCGAGTGCGCGGGCGGATTCCATGTGGGCGTCGGCCAGAATCTAATGACCTGATCTGTCGGCGCCGCAGGGTTGTATGTGAAAAGTGTCATTTGGTCCAGCCCCGTTAACGACGCACGAACGCGCCATGAACTGGGGTCAGACCAGAAGAAAACGTACACGTTGTAATACTGTCCCGGGCCGGGTTCGGGAACTGTTATCGTAGTCCTCAACGGCGTAGCATAGGGATCAACATGGCCCGAGGCGGCGTTTTGATAAATGGTATTTGTCGTATAAACGCTTGGAGGTATATTCCCGAAATCTCGCCGGTCCCAGATACCATCATTTGCGGTCCCAGTTTGCCCCGGGAAAGCATTCCACACGGTCCATTGGCCATTAGTGTACGTTTCCGTGTTCCCGTTTGGTCCGTCTATTACGTCCACGTAAACGATGGGCAATTGGGCCCCTGCGCTGGTTGCCCATAACGCGAGCGGTACGCCGATTAACAAAATGTGCTTCTTCATAAGTTTCTGTTTGTCTGCAGCGTTTTAATTTCGCACTGACACACGCTTCGCTGGCCGTTTAATTCGACACACGAATTTTTTACTCTAGGCCGGACTTTGTCAAGCACTTTTTGCATTTTTTGCAACAGATTGTCCTGAATTAACGGCCCCGGGGCTCGTAACATTTTCAATCGGCTTCGCCCGGACGGGAGTCTGTACTGGCGCGCATAGAGGCGTTTTATGTCTGCTAGACAAACTGTCGAGACGGCCTGGCGGTGCCGCCAGCTTTGATACCCGGCTCGGGCTAGGGGCTGATATTGCGGTATAAGTGGGCAGACTTGGATCAAGCTTGAAACAGTTGGCTAGTAGACAAGTCCTGGCGTTGTACACCGGGTTCATGGGCACCGACCTATAACCCCGTGCACGGTGCTCGGCCACACCGGATGGAAGCCAACAGACTACGCAAAGGATAGTTCAAATCTTAGGAGCACTCAGCCTGAAGGCTGCACAACGAACATGTGTGTGCAACCGTGCAGACCGGCAAGCTAGCTGCTGCTATTGCGTGCATCCGAACTCCGTGCCACACAGGCCGTTAGGGTCTATTGCCCCGGGCTGCTCAGGGACAACTTGCCGAGAGACGAGTCGGATCGAGCCTTTTGGGGGTGCGACCCCGCTTAAAGGCGGAACGGCGGGTAACTGCGGCCCCTTTAAAAGGCCGTATGCGCCGCGGTTGGAACTCGAGGGCCAGGTTCCGGGCGTGGACGAGCTCAAACCATGTCCACGGCGAGGACGCGGATCGTTTCTTCGAGACTGGTTTGACCAGCCAACGCGCGCGCAAGTCCGTTTTGCCACAGTGTCCGCATGCCTTGGGCGATTGCGATTTCTTCCAGGGCGGCTGTGGGCAATTTTTTCAACACGGCCTCGCGGAATGGTTCATTCACGACCAGCAGCTCGGTTACTGGCACGCGTCCGGCGAATCCGGTGTAATTGCAGCGTTCGCAGCCTGTGCCGCGCCTGAAATTCGCCTGCGAGAGCGCTTCTTCGGGCACAACTTTAAGCAGGCTCGGCTCGGGCTGGTACGGTTGCGTGCAATCCGGGCAATTGCTGCGTAGCAGCCGTTCCGCGAGCACGCCTAGCACGCTGGATGCGACCAAAAACGGCTCGATTTCCATGTTGATCAATCTAGTGAACGCGCCTGCGGCTGTGCCGGCGTGGATCGTGCTCAGCACTAAGTGCCCCGTCAGCCCAGCCTGAACTGCGATGCCGGCGGTCTCGGGGTCGCGAATTTCACCGACCATGACCACATTCGGGTCCTGTCGCATCAGGCTGCGGAGCGCGATGGCGTAGGTCAGGCCCTGGGCCGGGTTAATCTGCGTCTGGCTTACTGTGGGCAGGTTGAACTCGACCGGGTCTTCGACAGTACTGATGCTGACGCTGGTGCCGTCGCGTTC
>JANWZY010000343.1 GCA_025061935.1 Verrucomicrobiia bacterium | reverse complement strand
TGCCAGCACTTGAGGGGGCGACCCCGACTCATGCGGCGGTTCCGGAGGTACGCGCTGACCGGAGATGATGAGCCGATGCGGTTCCGCACGGACTGAAATTGCGCGCTTTTCCATGCCCGCGAGCTCGAGGCAAACCAGGAACCTGTCTTTCAACCGGAACGCATTTAGTGCGGGATGCCACTGCGCGACATTACCGAATGCAGCACTGGTTAGGCGACGCATCTGTTCGGCGAGCCTACCCAAATGCGCATGCAATAACTCGAACTCGTTCATGATTGTTTGTTCGTATTTTCCTGTTGTGTCACTGGCACTGTTGCGGCAGCCAACGCCGGCACAGGTTCCCTCGCGCGAGGCATTTGCATGCCCAGCAGTTGATAAAACTCGGCACCGTCCAGCACCTCGCGACGCAGCAGTTCAGCGGCAACCTGCTCCAACTGATCGCGGTGCACGGTCAGTAGTTCCTTGGCCTCCGCGTACGCCCGGTCGAGCAGCTTCCGCACTTCCTCGTCTA
This sequence comes from Verrucomicrobiia bacterium, assembly GCA_025061935.1. Taxonomy (GTDB): domain Bacteria; phylum Verrucomicrobiota; class Verrucomicrobiia; order Limisphaerales; family DTLC01; genus DTLC01. The sequence continues at coordinate 1,936 of JANWZY010000343.1, read as the reverse complement.
TCTCGCGCGCAGTTTGTTCAGAGCAATCGCGGACGATCTGGAAATCCGGCCCGGCCAGGAATGTCGGTTGCCGCTGCGCGCAACTGGTCAAGCCTATCCGGTCGCTCATACCCCAAAGCGCCACCATTTGACGTGCGATTGCGGTAGCGCGCTCCAGATCGTTCTGCGCGCCGGTGCTAACTTCTCCAAATACAACTTCCTCGGCTGCGCGCCCGCCGAGCAAACTGCGCAACCGATCCAACAGCTCGCTCCGCGTAAGCAAGTACTGGTCTTCTGTTGGCAATTGGAGCGTGTAGCCGAGGGCTGCACGGCCCCTCGGGACGATGCTGATCTTGTGCACAGGATCTGCATGCGGGCTGTAGGCCGCAACAATCGCGTGCCCGACTTCGTGGTATGCTACCCGCCGTTTGTCGTCGTCGCTCAGACGTCTGCTACGTCGTTCTGGCCCGGCCAAAACTTTCTCTATAGCTGCCTCGATGTCACGTTGGCTAACTGCCTGAGCGCCCCGCCGCGCAGCTAATAGCGCGGCTTCGTTCAAAACATTGGCCAAGTCCGCGCCGGACATCCCCGCGGTAACCGCTGCTATACGGCGCAGGTCCACGTCCGAGCCGAGCTTTTTATCGCGCGCGTGCACGCGCAGGATCGCTTCGCGCCCGTCCAGGTCTGGCGCGTCAACAACAATTTGTCGGTCGAACCTGCCCGGGCGTAATAAGGCACGATCCAAGATTTCGGGCCGGTTCGTTGCGGCCAGAATAATCACCCCCGTGTTCGCCTCGAACCCATCCATCTCAACCAGTAGCGCATTGAGCGTCTGCTCGCGCTCGTCATTCACAGGTGCAAGGTGCACGCCGCGCTGGCGCCCGACCGCATCCAGCTCGTCAATAAAAATAATGCAAGGCGCGTGTTGCTTCGCCTGCTGGAACAGGTCCCGCACGCGTGCTGCACCGACGCCTACGAACATCTCGACAAAATCTGTGCCGCTGATCGAAAAAAACGGTACACCAGCTTCGCCTGCGACCGCGCGCGCGAGCAGCGTCTTGCCCGTGCCCGGCGGACCCACCAGCAGTACGCCCTTCGGGATCTTCGCGCCTATCGCTTGGTATCGCTTCGGATTTTTCAAAAAATCGACTATTTCCTGCAGCTCCTGCTTGGCTTCATCACACCCGGCAACGTCCGCGAACGTGACCCCGGTGTTGCTATCCATAACCAGCTTTGCACGGCTTTTCCCAATGCTAAGCAGCCCTTCACCTACCGCGCCCATTCGACGCATGATCAGAGCCGCGAACAAAAGCATAACCCCGATTGGCAACAACCACGAGACAATGAACTGGGCAATCGCGCTCGGGCGCATGCCCCGGTACTCGGTCCCAGCAGCTTGAAGCTCTTTCACAAGGTCGGGGTCTTCTACGCGCACAGTGCGGAACGAGAACGGCTTGGACTCCAGCGCCGCGCGTCGCCCGCCCGGCTGTGTCATTGCCGCCTCTCCAGCGGGCGCTTTCAACACATGACCGGCCTCAACCAGATTCGTCGCTGAGCCTGCACGTGGTACAATACGCCCAACGATTTCATCCTGCTTAACCGTCGCCTCGATCACCTCGCCCCTGGCCAAATGTGCCTTGAACTGACTGTAGGGTATCGAACGGACGCTCAATTGCTTGACCAGGTCTTGCCAGCCCCACAACACCACCAGCACGAGCAATGCATACCCGATTGCCCACCGCAATCGCGGATCAGTCCGGTCCGGCAGCTTCAGTCCCGAGTGTTTCTGCTTCTCGTTCATTTCGATATCTAACTGTGGCAGTGTCGGCGGGCGCCCGCGCCTGACAGGCGCCCGCCGCCCATTCTGCCACGCTGCCCGGTCACCGCAACTTTATGTTACTCACCACGGAACTACGCCGGACACCGTGCGCGGGAGCACTCTCAAGAGACAATCTTC
>JANWZY010000342.1 GCA_025061935.1 Verrucomicrobiia bacterium | reverse complement strand
TCGGGGAGCAGGACTGCGGTTTTAACCATTCAAAATGCGCAGGTTTCCAACAGTGGAACCTATCAGGTTGTGATCACCAATCCTTACGGGTCGGTAACCAGCGCACCAGCGACGGTTACAATCAGCATGGGTAACGTGGCGCCCACGATTACGGGTTTGACCGATCAATCTGTCATTCAAGGTCAAGACGCCGCATTTGCGCCCTCTGTGGCCGGTGTGCCCACCCCTTGGGTACAATGGTACAAGAATGGCGTACCGATTCCCGGCGCAAATTCCGCCACGCTAACGATTTACAACTGCCAATACCCGGCCGATGACGCGCTGTATTCACTGGTTGCCACCAATGTGGCCGGCACGGCCAGCAACGCTGCTCGGCTGACGGTGATAGTGCCGCCGACAATTGTTGCTCAGCCGCGGAGCACAACCGCGCCGGTCGGCGCCCCGGCGTCGTTCACTGTGAGCGTTAACGCGAATCCCGCGCCGTCGTATCAGTGGTACAAAGGGTCGGACGCGATTCCGAACGCGACCAATGCGACGCTTGCGTTTGCAGCGGTGCAACCCGCAGATGCCGGTGTTTATAAGGTCTTTGTGGCGAATCCAGGCGGAGCTGCTTGGAGCGCGCCCGCCACTTTAACCGTCACTTCGACAAGTGTCGCTTGGACGAATCTTACACCGAACGGTGTTTCAGGCGTCTGCCTCGACACACTTCTGCGGGTTAGGTTCAATTCGGCCTCGGTTGCATTGGGTACGGGCGCGCTGAGGATTTATGATGCAGAAGGCAATCTGGTCGAGACCGTTGACCTGAGCTTGAATGATGTAAACAACGCGCAGATCAGGAGCATCGGCGGCGCAAATTATTACGCTTATCCGGTTATTATCCGGGGCAACGTGGCGACCATTTACCCGCGTGGGGGCGTGCTTACGAGCAACAAGACCTACTATGTGCTAATGGACACCGGCTTCTTCAAGGACGGCACTGGCGCGAGCATTGTGGGTGTGACAGACACAAACGCATGGCGCTTCACCACCAAGGTGGCTTTGCCGGATCCATACGCAACGACCAACGTCGTGGTAGCTGCCGATGGCATGGGCGATTTCGCCACCGTACAGGGGGCAATTGATTGGATCCCGGCAAATGCGCAGTTGCCATATACGGTTCAAATAAGGAAGGGCGTGTACGAGGAGATTAACCGCATTCCAGCCGGCAAGAACAACATTACGTTCGTCGGTGAAGGCTGGCGTGAAACCGTTATCACTTACGCCAACAACAACGCGTTCCAGCTAAGCCTTGCCGGCACAGCCACACGCTGCATGTTCTTCGCCGGCGGCAACGACCTGGTATTCAAGAACATCACCTTCACCAACAGCACGCCGCAGGGCGGCTCGCAGGCCGAGGCAATGCGCGTGCAAGGCGTGCGGATCATGTTCGACAACTGCACATTCTGCAGCTACCAGGACACGATCCTAATCAACACCGCGAACTCAAGCTCTGGCTTGTTTAACAAATGCCTCGTACAGGGGGATGTGGACTTCATCTGGGGCAGCGGCATCGGGTTCTTCACCAATTGCGAAATCCGCGCGATGCAACGCGCAAATAATGCCGCCGGAATCTATACTCAGCCGAGAACGCCCGAATCCACTTACGGGTTTATCTTCGTTGACTCGCTCCTCAGTTGCTCGGCGCCGGGCATGACAAACTGGAGCCTCGCGCGCGATGCAGGCAACAGTTACCCGTACGGCAATGTTGCGTGGATCAATTGCCGAATGGATTCGCACATCAGCCCGGCGGGCTGGGCCGACGGCGGGCTCACAGACAAAAGCACGCTCAGATTTTGGGAATACAAGAGCACAGACCTGACGGGCACCAACCTGATCCCGACCAATCAGCGCGTTTGGTGGTCGCGCCAACTCCAGGACTGGGAAGCTGCAATGCTACGCGACGCCGCCACTGTGTTTGCGCCGGTGAGTTGGACTCCAACGCTCGCAGCATACGTGGCCAGTCCACCAACCAATCAAACAATTTACGCCGGGCAAACGCTCGTAATTGCCGCTGCAGTAGGCGGGCTGCCTGAGCCGGTGTGCCAGTGGTTCAGAAACGGAGTACCAATTCCGGGCGCAACAAATGCAGTGTTGATCATACCTAACGCTCAGACCAACGCTACAGGCAGCTACTTTATCTGCGTGACGAATGCCTACGGGTATGACACCAGCCCTGCGGCGGCGGTGGTTGTGTTGCCCAGCATCCGGCCCACAATCGGGAAACCTGTGGTGCTGCAAAATGGGACCGTAAAATTGACGTTAACCGGTACCCCCGGCGTCCAATACAGGCTCTGGGCAACGACAAACGTGACACTTGCGCCGATTACGAGTACTTGGACGCTGCTCCGGTCCGGCACTTTCAGTTCCACCCCGATCGAGATCGAGGACACAGATGCGCCGAACTACCGGCAGCGGTTTTATA
>JANWZY010000341.1 GCA_025061935.1 Verrucomicrobiia bacterium | reverse complement strand
GGCACAGCGCAAGATCAATCCCGTACATATGCGGTAGAGCGCCGACGGGCGGTGCCATCCAGCTATGCCTGAATGGAGGGGCGTGCCCTGTCACGACCGCGCGTTGGCGCTCGCGAAATGCAGGAGAATGGGTGATGGGTGGATTCCACGTTTTCACAAACGTGGCTACGGTGGCGATCACGTAGCTGCGCTTGTTAAAGCGCAGTCGAGCTTCTGAGCTTGAGCGCTCGTTCACTAATCGCCGCAGGGTGCGGCGGACAAAAGCCTGTTTGTAGTACAGCCTTTAGGCTGCATCGGTCTGGCGTGGGGCTGTGTAGCTGCGTTTGTCAAAACGCAGCTTGGTGCCAACCTTTGCGTTCTGTCGTCCCTGTCGGGACTTGCAAGGGACTTTGTACCTTTTTCCCACCGTTGACACGGTGGGCTAGTGTCTGTCGCCCTGACGGGCTTGGGCGGGTTGAAGCGTAGCTGCGCTTGTGAAAAAGCGCGGCGCGCGGGGAACCGGGCATTTGGTGTGTCCGCGTTTTGACAAACGCGGCTACAGTTGCTGGTCCGTGGCTGCACATGTGAAGGCGCACGCGGTACGGAAACCGGCCATCCATGATACACACCCGGGTTCAGCCGGCCGATGAAGGCACTGGCAGCGGTGGGCCGTTTCAGCGGCCTGGCTTGCGCGCGTAAAATCGTTGGAATGGCTTTGTGTTCGGGGGTGTCAGCGCTTCCCACCGGCCTGAAAACCCGGTGTAAGTGAAAAAGTGCAACTCGGTATTGCGGGTCACGAGAATTTACCTGCGCTGCAGTACAAGTGGTGCGGCTTCGCCAGTGATGGTGAGCCGGTCGCCCTCGACCACCGCGCGCAGTTTAAGCTCTCGGTTTGATTCTGTAAAGCTCAGCTCATAGCCGCCGTTAAGCCGTGTCCAGCGGCCCTCAAGGTTCACAGGGGGTGTGGGCTGGCCGAACGTGCCCGGTGTCCCCCGGCGTCCAGCGGCCACGGGAGGCTGGTTCAGTCGGACGAATTCGCGCAGGTAAACTTTGTGGTCCGGTGTAGCCAGCAGTGTCACCTTCCGCGCCGCTGGATAGTAGGTTTGGCGCATGAACCGCAAGTATGATGCAGTCAGGTTTGTCGTGGTACGTTTCAGTGCTGCGATCGAGCCGTAATTGTCGAACTGCCATTTGCCGAGGATTTTTTCTGCGCCGTATTTCGGCGAGTCGCCGCCGCTTTCAAGATAAGCGCGGAAATCGTTCAAGTTCGGCCCGAGCTGGCTCCATAAAGTTTCGAGCTGTGACCGGTTTTTGAACACCCCTTGGATGCTTGGGTGCTGGATCAGTTCATTGAGCGGGGCGCGCCGCAACAGCAGACTTCCCACGCCTTCTTCGTCGGCGAGCATGCCGAACTCAGGCTGCTCAGCCAGTTGCAGCAGCGCAGGGTACCGGCTCACCAGTCCGTACAGCAGCGGATTTTGGTGGATCAGCCCGACAAGGTCAGCGATATCGTAGAACACGGTTGGCACGGGCGCCAATGCAGCGGCCGCGTGGGATAGACGCGTCTTTTGCATATCCCACCCGGTCGCATTCAGCAGCTTGAGCAGTTTCGGGTCGTTTTCCTCGCTGGCAGTCTGAGTGGTGAGATAAGTCACCGGGTACAGCACCATTGCGAGCAGCACGAAATAAATCGCGCCGTTGGCCAGGCCGATGCACAGTCCGAGCCTGCTGTTCAATCGTTCCCACAGCGCGCGGCGCAGCTCGCCGGCCTTGTACTTGTAGTAAAGATAAACCTTCCTGTGCACGAATTGTGCCGCGCCCTTAAACACGGCCAGCACGAGCACGAACGCGGCCAGGTGCGGCGCCACTGCGACCCATAACGGTTCTTCGATCCCGAGTGATGGGCAAAGCTTGCGCAGGGGCTGCCCCAGCGGCATGGCCACAAACGCGGCCACGAGCAGGCCCACAAACGAGAAACCGGCTCGGATCGCGCCTTGGTTGTAACCCACCGCCGCGCAGCCGGCCAACAGCAACAGTGCAATCAGCCAAGTCATCGTTGTGCTGCAGGTTACCATAAAAGCCAGCGCCAACGCACGCCGAATTTGACACGGCGCCAACGCCGCAGTGTGTTTGGCCGAGCAGGTTAACTGAAGCCCGGCGTCACGTGGCGACGCGCCGGAATTTAGGCGCGGAAACGCGCCAACAACTTGACTTGGCTGCGTGCAGCGGCGAAATAAAAGGCCAAAAAATGCTCAAGTCACATTTCATTCCGGCTGCTCAACCCGGCTCGCACAGGCTTTTCGTGATGATGCACGGGCTGGGCGATAGTCACGCGGGCTACTTGTGGTTACCCGATGCGCTCGGCCTGCCATGGTTGAATTATCTTCTGCCTGACGCGCCGGACGAATACTTCGGCGGGTATTCATGGTACGATTTCGCCGGGAACCCTCTGCCTGGCGTAAGGCGCAGTACAAAGCTGCTCTTCGAGTTGTTAGATGAGCAGCGCGCTAA
>JANWZY010000340.1 GCA_025061935.1 Verrucomicrobiia bacterium | reverse complement strand
GTCCATGGGCGCGGTCAGCTTCCCAAATGGATGTGCGCTTTCTAGCTGTGAAGGCGCATTTTTGTTGTTAACCTCGGGGTTGTACTAGGGCAGACCTGCGTCGGGGCGTGTTTCGGATGTTTAATTTTCCCGGGCTGATTGGGGCGCCCAAATTCTCCCGACGGCTTTGCGCCAGCGGGTCACTGAGTCGGGACTACCAGCCAAAACGTGCGGATTGACTTTTTGGAACGCCCGATTAGATTTGACCCGGACTTCGGTTGGGGTCGTAGCTCAGTTGGTAGAGCACCACAATGGCATTGTGGGGGTCAGGGGTTCGAATCCCCTCGGCTCCACCAGACCAGAGCTTGGTTCGCGAGACGCGACTGAGCGTAGGCGCGGCGCAGCGACTTACGCCTCATTTATTCGAAGCCCAAATTTGAAGCTTGCCTTTTGCAGTGCGTCCGTTGGCGCGGCGTCCGAGAGCTATTTCATCAATAGCATTTGTCTGGCCCGTTTGATCGCGCGGGCGAGTCTGCGTTGATATCGCGCTGGCAGGCCCGTGTATTTTCTGGGCAAAATACGCCCCTGCTCGGTCACAAATTGCCTTAGCAGGTTCACGTTTTTGAAGTCTAGCGCTTCGATGTCGAAGTCAATTTTTGGCTTCGGCCGCTGCGGACGCAGCTCGACCGCAACGGCACGGGCTCGTGAGCTGGATTTCTCTAGATGGATTTTGCGTGGCATAAGACCTACTTGATTTCGCGGTGGACTGTGTGACGGCGCAAGTAGGGATTGTATTTCTTAAGCTCAAGTTTTTCGGAGCCTTTCTTTTTGTTCCGTGTGGTCGTGTAGCGCGATGGCGGCTTGCCTTCCTTCCGCGCTTCAGTGCATTCGAGTATGATGATCTCGCGTGGCATACCTTACTCGGTTTCCTTGGATTTTTCTTCGCTTTCTTCTTCTACTTCGCCCTCTTGTTCGGCTGCGCTAGCGGCGATCTCGATCGGGCCGAGTTGGGCGAACTTGCGCTGGCGCAACGCGCCTTCGCGCTCTAGTTGTGCCTGTGCTTCGACTGTGTACCGAGCCCAAGGGATAGCGTCCAAACGCGCTTTGGGGATCGGCTTGCCCGTCAGCTCGCAAATGCCGTAAGTGCCTTTCTCGATTCTGCTTAGGGCCGCCTCAATTTCGTAAAGCGCGTCTTGATCGGACGACAGCAAGCTGAGCGCGAAATCGCGGTCGAAGTTATCCGTGCCCGCGTCCGCCATATGGACACTAAAGGTTTGGATTTCCTGTGTGGATTCTTTCGCCAGGCCTTCCATTTGCCTGAGCAACTGCTCGCGTAAATCGAGCAGGCGCTTGTAGTACTTGACCCATTTCGGGTTTATGCCCGGTGGTACCTCGCCACTAGCACGGCGATCAACCGGCCTGCCAAGAATTGCGGCAGCGGTCGCCTTGCTCGCCGGCGCCGGTTGCACAGTGTCCTTTTTCGCTGCTGTCTTTTTCTTTGTCACGGCAACTAATGTTTTGCTAGCTCCTTTGTCAAACGAACCCTGAGCTGTGCAAGCCCGAACCTGTCCAGCTCATCTGTGAGCGCTGAAATTTACCAGCTAAGCTGGGATTTTCCACAAGAATTTTTTGTGCCAATTTCGGGCCGTTTGGAAATCGGCCCGACAGCAGGCAGCCTGTGGTCAGGCTGCCGTAGCAGTGCGCACGGAACAATACCTACCGGCACCGTGGGCACGCACATTCTACTCGCCCATGCCCTCTTCGAATGAAGCCTCTGCTACCGGGAAACACAAGCGCCGGCGCACAAACTCGATCCCGTCCGCACTTGTAGCGTCGAGGTCGCGATACGCGCTTTCGGCCTCGACCACAAGCGGCGCAGTGTCGCGCCCCATTACTTGGCAATATCGTTGCGGATAGCCGATGTTGATTAGCATTTCCACGTACCGCGTCATGTTCAAGTCGCCGCTCGGCAGATCAACGAACTGCATTGCACGGTCCTGCCAGTTGGGTGCCATGCTGCGCAATGGCAAGCCAGGCCGTACCACGTGATTCTTCACGTGGCATGCATATACGCGCTCGGCCACTTTGCGGAACCGCGTTTCCCAACCCTCGCCTTCCCAACAGTGTGACGGATCGGCATTGACGGCCAGGCATTTGTCGCCGTCGCAAATTTTGACGAGCATGTTGAAATCGTCTGCACACATGGCAGCGGTGCCCGGATGGATCTCGTGGCACAGGTACAAGCCCAATTTGCGTGCGTGCTCACGGAGCCGCGCCGTTTTTTTAACAAACCGTTCCTTGCCTTTTTCGATCAGGTCATAGTCTGGGCCTTTCCAAAATCCCCAAGGATACCCGGTGGCGAGTTCCCACCCGAAAGCGACGCCCCAAAACATTGGTAGGACACGCACGCCCAGCTCCGCTGCCAGGTCCATCAGCTTGAGCAAGTATTGCTCAGCCCATTGCTCGATTTGAGTGGGGGATTTTTGGGCCACATCCTTGGGGATGAACGGTCTGATGGTCGGGCTACCTGTCCACGCG
>JANWZY010000033.1 GCA_025061935.1 Verrucomicrobiia bacterium | reverse complement strand
ACACACCTCATCCCGAGCTTGGCCTGGCCGGCCGGGTTGCCCGGGCGTTCGTTGATTCGAAGCTCACGCCGCTGATCGTCATTGCGTCGATCTTGCTGGGCGTGTTCGCGACCCTCATGTTGCCGCGTGAGGAGGAGCCGCAGATCCGCGTGCCGATGATTGATGTATTTGTTGCCATGCCCGGGTTCAGCGCCAAAGAGGTCGAGGAACGCGCCACCCGGCCGATGGAAAAGTTGCTTTGGGAGATTCCGGGCGTCGAATACATCTATTCGACTTCGTCCGAGGGCCAGTGCCTCGCCATCGTGCGGTTCAAGGTGGGCGAAGACGTCGAGAAAAGCCTGGTCAAGCTCAACCAGAAACTCCAGTCCAACTTCGACCGCATCCCGCCGGGGGTGTCTCACCCGTTGGTCAAGCCCAAGAGCATAGACGACGTGCCGATACTTGCGCTCACGTTCCATTCGAGCCGATACGATCACTACATGCTCCGCAGGCTGGTTGCGCAGGTGGACGAAGCGGTCAAGCAGGTACCGCTCGTCGCCGAGACCACCATAATCGGCGGCGCGCGCAGGCAGGTCCGCGTCCTGTTCGACCCGGTGAAACTGGCGGCGCGGAACCTCAGCCCTGCAATGCTGGTGCCCATGCTTCAACAAGCGAACCGGCAATTCCGCGCAGGCGAACTGACAGCGGCGAACCGGAGCATTGTGGTCGAGACAGGCGGATTTTTGAAGGACGCCAGGGACGTCGGGAACGTGGTGGTGGGCGTGTACGAGGGCAAACCGGTCTATCTGCGCGACGTGGCGGACATTGTGGACGGCGCGGAAGAGCCAAGCCAGTATGTGTTGTTTGGCGAGGGGAGCGCGCGCGTATCGCGTGCGGCATTCGGTGTCTCGCCGAATGCGTCTTCTGAGAGCGCAGTATCGCGGCGCGACGCCGCGACGAACCCGCCGGAGGCTGGTGCGCTCCAATCTTCAGAACAACCTGCTGTAACACTGGCAATCGCCAAGCGGCCCGGTGCTAACGCGATCTCGGTCGCCAAACAGGTGCTGAAAAAGGTCGAATCGCTCAAAGGCAGAATTATCCCCGCTGATGTCCAGGTCACCATCACGCGCCACTACGGCCTGACCGCGCAGGAAAAATCGAATGAGCTGCTGCTGCACATGGCCATTGCGGTGTTCGGCGTGTCACTGCTCATCCTGCTTGTGCTCGGCTGGCGCGAAGCAGGCGTGGTGGCAATTGCGATCCCGAGCACGCTGGCGCTCACGCTGCTTGTGTTTTACCTGTACGGATTCACGCTGAACCGGATCACACTGTTCGCGCTCATATTCAGCATCGGCATTCTGGTTGATGACGCGATTGTGGTGGTCGAGAACATCGTGCGGCATTTCAACCTGCCCCAGAACCGTGGCCGGAGCAGGCTCCAGGTCGCAGTCGAGGCCGTGAACGAGGTGGGGAACCCAACCATACTCGCCACGTTCGCCGTCATCGCCGCAGTGTTGCCCATGGCATTTGTGAGCGGACTGATGGGACCATACATGCGGCCAATCCCGATCGGCTCCAGCGCGGCCATGTTCTTTTCGCTGGCCATTTCGTTCATTGTCACCCCGTGGGCGGCTGTGCGGATTCTGCAATGGCGCAAGCGCGTCGCGCATGCCGAACCGCACGGGCACGCGGCGCCGGCCGAGGGCGCGTTCGCGCGCATGTATCGCAGGTTAATGGCGCCGCTGATCGCGGACGCGCGGCTCCGCGCATTTTCATTGGCTGCGCTGGCGGGCCTGCTTGTGCTGGCCATGGCGACCGTGGCAATCGGCTGGGTCAAGGTCAAGATGCTCCCGTTCGACAACAAGAGCGAGTTCCAGATCATCCTGAACATGCCCGAGGGCAGCGCGCTCGAGCACACGGCGCGCGCCGCGCGCGAAATCGCTGCAGCCATCAGGACCGAGCCGGAGGTGACAGATTACCAGGTCTATGTCGGCGTGGCCGCGCCGTTCAATTTCAACGGGCTCGTGCGCCATTACTTCCTGCGCCGCGGCCCGCACGTGGCCGATATACAGGTCAACCTTGTGCCCAAACACGAGCGGAAAGCACAAAGCCACGACATCGCGAAGCGCGTCCGGCCGCGCGTGACTGCAATCGCGGAGAAATACGGCGCGCGCGTCGCAGTTGCCGAGGTACCCCCTGGACCGCCCGTGCTCCAGACGCTCGTGGCAGAGATTTACGGCCCGACCGACGCCGCGCGGCGCGCGCTCGCCCAGAAAGTGATCGAAATCTTCAAGCGCACCGAGGGCGTGGTTGATGTGGACAGGTACATCGAGGACGATCAGCCCAAGACCCGGTTCGTCATAGATCGTGAAAAGGCGGCGCTGCACGGCATCAGCACCGAATTGATAGCCACCACGCTGCGGCTCGCCGCTGGGGGCGTGCCAGTTGACCTTGTGCACCAGCCGCTCGAAAAGGAAGACGTGACCATTTTGTTGCAGTTGCCCCTGCAGTATCGGACTTCGCCCGAGGACTTGCTCGCCCTGCGGTTGCCGGCTGGCGGACCGCACGGCCCGGCAGGCCTTGTCCCGCTGCGCGAGTTGGTCAGGCTCGAGCACACCATCGGCGACAAAAGCATTTACCACAAAAACCTCATGCCGGTCACCTACGTGATCGGCGACGTAGCGGGCAGGATCGAAAGCCCCGTGTATGCGATCCGTAAAATAAACCGCGAGCTGCGCAAGCTCGACATGCGCCAGTTCGGGAACCCGAGCCCGACGATCAAAATTTACAATGCCAAGCTGCCGCCCACCGACCACGAGCTGGCCATCAAATGGGACGGCGAATGGCACATCACAATCGAAGTGTTCCGCGACCTCGGCCTGGCCTTCGGCGCGGTACTGATCCTGATCTACATCCTGATGGTCGGCTGGTTCCGCTCGTTTGTGACACCGTTCATCGTAATGACTGTGATCCCGTTCTCGCTCATCGGCATCCTGCCCGCGCACGGGCTGCTCGGCGCGTTCTTCACCGCCACCTCGATGATCGGGTTCATGGCAGGGGCGGGCATCGTCGTGCGGAACTCGATCATCCTGGTCGACTTCATCGAGATGCGACTTGCGCAGGGCCGGCCGCTGGCCGAAGCCGTGGTCGAGGCGGGCCTGATCAGGTTCCGGCCCATCATGCTCACTGCGATGGCGGTTGTGGTGGGCGCAGCGGTGATACTGTTCGACCCAATCTTCCAAGGATTGGCCGTCTCGCTCATGGCGGGAAGTCTCGTCTCGATGATAATCGCACCTGTGGTGGTGCCGCTGCTGTACTACATCGTGTACCATCGGCGCGGGCCCGCCCCGCAAGCTGCTGCCGCACAGACGCAAACGACCCCAACACACGCATGAACACGACCGATCAATTCAATCCGAGGCGCATTCTTTGCCCGGTAGATTTTAGTGACCTGTCGGCGCTCGCGCTAAAATACGCTGCAGCAGGTGCGCGCGTATTCGGCGCCGAGCTAACCGCGCTGCATGTCATGCAATTCGAGCTGCCGCCGTTTTTCACACGATCGGAAGTCGGTAGGTTGAAGCAGCAACTCAAGGCCGCCAAAGCCAGCGCACAAAAACATCTGATTAGCCACGTCCGGCGCACGCTGGGCACGCTGGCCGAGACACTCAGACTCGGCTACACCGTGCTCGAGCGGCCACCGGCCGCAGGCATAATCGAAGCGCTCGAAGACGGCAAATACGACCTTGTCGTGATGGGCACACACGGGCGGTCCGGCGTGCAACGGTTCCTGCTCGGGTCGGTCACCGAAACCGTGGTGCGCAACAGCCCGGCGCCAGTGTTTGTCGTGCGCCAGAAAGAGCATGATTTCATTGACGTGCGCGATCCTGAAGCAGCCCCCAGACTGAAGAAAATCTTGTGTCCGGTCAATGACAAGGCGACTGCGCAATCGAGCCTTGCGGTGGCCGGCGCGCTCGCGCGGCGGTTCGACGCGGAACTGACCGTGCTGTACGTCGTCGAGCCGGGAGTCAGGCAAACCGCGCCTGAAGCCAGGCGCGCGCTCTGCACGTGGGTGCCTCAAGACGTTGCGGCGCAATGCGCGGTGCAGCCTCGGGTCAAGCGCGGCCACGCAGCGGAACAAATCGTGCAGTACGCGGCCCAGACCACGCAGGACATGATCGTGTTGGCGGCGCCTGCGCGGAACCGGCTGAGCACGCGGTTGTTCGGCGAAACGACCGAGCTTGTGCTCCGGCGCGCGCCGGTGCCAGTGCTCGTGCTGCCAGTTGGAGCTTAAACCTTGTCCGCAGCCGGGAAGGATTCGCCCGCCGAAGGCGCGTCATGCGAACGCGCACAGACCGGTAGCAACGCGTGAGCGCACCGGTATCAGTTGGCGTCCAATGAAACGGCGCATTGGTTGTCTGTCGGGGGTAGGTCGGTCCAAATGCCGCGCAGGAGCATGCCGAGCGTGCGCCGCGGTTCAGCGCTGTTGAGCCAGTCCTCGATCATGCCCCGAACTTGGGCTGGCGGCGCCTCGTCTCCGACATAGTTTGCGATCAGTGCGTCTGCCACCACTGGCGCCGCCTCGGCCGCATCGGCCTCGGGGAGGTCGAACCTGCGCACCAATTGGCGCGCGACCAACGGGATCAGGCGCGCGCGAAGGAAATCTTCCGCGTGCCGCTGAAACGGCGCATCGGCAAAGTCGGCATTTACCCGCGTCACGCGCCGGGTTTCAATGCGCAACATGCCGTTTGTGTCGAGTGTCACGATGCGGAACGCGCACGGGTATTGGACCAGCGCGGCGGTCTGGACGTCGCACAGCTCCGACACCGGCTTCAGCGTTTCGTCAACAAGATACGCTGCGTCTTGTGAATGGTAATGGCCGGTGAAAATGACTTTCAACCCGGCCCGCGCAAGTTGCGCGCTTACAGCGGGCCAGTTGTCAACCAGGTAGTCGGCGAACTGCTCATTCTGGCCGATGAAATGTTGGTTCAGCCCGTGATGCATGAAAGCGATCACGCGTTTGCCGCGCGCGTGCGCCTGGCGCAGTTTGGCCTCGATCCAAGTCAACGTCTCCGGCCGGATGCGTCCGCCGATTACGTTGTAACCTAGGCGCGGGCTTTCGTCGTATTTGCACGAGTCAATTGCAAGCAGCCACAGCCCCCGGACAGGCTCTGCAACATAACTCAGCGAGTGCGCGTCCAAGTCAATTGCCTCGCTGTACCCGAACCGCTTGTAGAGCGTGCGGAACTGCGCCGGGCTGATGCTGGCCACGGGCCGGTTCGTGTCGCCGACGTACTCGACGGCTTCGGGGTTGTTGATGTCGTGATTGCCCGGCACAACAAACACGCGGATGCCGCGTCGCTCGAGCCGGGCCAGATGCCGCACCATGCGCCGGTGATTAACAAGCTCGCCGTCCTTGGTTAGGTCGCCGACAATGAGGGCAAACTGCACTTGTTCCTCGGCCACCATGTTCAGAGCCGCATCGAGGATGGCCTCGCTTTCGCGGAGCAGCTTCGGGTCTTGGTCGAGATATTTCTCAAACGCGGCGCCTGCGTGCCCGAGGCGCGCGTTGTGCAGGTGCGGGTCGGCGATGACCGCAAACCGGACCGGGCGGCACTGGGCGAGCGAACGTTCAGCGGCTCTACATGCTGGGAGTGTTGCAAGGCTCGTCAGCACGAGCAGTGTCAGCACACAACGCGCGTTGCGGTTCCCGGATAGCCTGCCAATCCGGATTAGCCGTAGGCCGCAAGTTGCCTCTTCCGCTGTTCGGTCTCCATGTGCAGTTCCAAGGATTGGGCACGTGCCCTCGCGTGCATGCATGAGATGCTTTTATCACAGTCAGGGCACAAACGTTAATCGAAAAAGTTCAGGGGGCAGGCCGACCGCTGAAAACCTGATTCCTGCGCGGGCCGACCTTTTGCTATCATGGCCTGTTTTGAAACTCCATCTGCGATGTCCAGCACAAAGCCAGCGGCCGTTCGGTGTGCATGCTTTAGCGTGGCGGCACGTTGTCACCCTGAGTAGTGTCCACCAGACAAAAGTTTCCGATCAGGCTCAGCGCGCTGTGGTCTGGCCAGCCGCACACAATTCGCATGTGTCTCTGTCCGTCTGAGCGACGTTCTTGCTAAAATGCACGGGCGTTTACATCTGGGCGCCTAAAACGTAGAGCCTAGTTCCGGCGGGATTAACCATTGCTGGCCTTGGTGTTCGATCTGCGCCCGCAGGTTATCAGGCCGCGCTTCGGGCGGTAGCGGATAAGCTGTAGCCGGCACAGCCAGGCTGGTGGGCCCAGAGGGATTCGAACCCCCGACCAAGCGATTATGAGTCGCCTGCTCTAACCTCTGAGCTATGGGCCCGACTGCGCGCCTGTACCCGGCAACTATATTTGCCAGCGCCAAGGCCGGGCGGCAAGCCAATTCGGAGACGCGCATATGCCGTGCCGGTTCAGGCCGCAGTAGCGGACAGAATGGCGGGGATCGTCCGGCCGACCGCAGATGTGTCAGGCCGCAGCGCGCCGAAGTCTATCTAGGATTGCTGCCCACGCGGGTTGGGCCGGCGGCGCTTCCACAGCAATCAGCTTGGCGCCGGCGTTGTCTGCTTTGTGCAGCTCGGCGTACAGCGCCCGTGCGTATGCCGCCGGCTCGCGGGGTAATACGCTTACTCCGCGCAGGGGCAGGCCGCGCGGCGTGCGTGTGTGGGCTATGACGTAGCAGCGGTCCGGCGACGCGCCGAGCTGATGCAGTCGTGTTTCCAACTCGTGTTCGTGCCGCCAGCTTAGAATAACAAGTCGCGTGCGCGGCGCGTAATGGCGGCCGAGCATGCCCGGGCTGCGCAATGCCGTGCGCTGGTGTGCGCCAGCTAATGTGCGGGCCGTCTGGACCGGCCCGATCACTGCCTGGATCGATGCCGCACCGATCATGCCCGGGCGCAGGATAGTCGGCGGCTCGGTCGTCAGATCGAGCACAGTGGATTCGATGCCGACGCGTGTCGGGCCGCCATCAATGATCAGTGGTATTTTGTGGCCGAGCGTGTCCCTGACGTGTTCGGCTGTTGTGGGCGAGAGTCTGCCTGCCGGGTTCGCGCTCGGCGCGGCCAGTGGGAATCCGCATCTGCGAATGACTGCCTGGATCAGCCTGTGCGCAGGCCAGCGCACTCCTACTGTCGGGCCACCTGCAGTAACGATGTCAGGGATGACCTCGGCCTTGGGCAGTACGAGCGTGAGCGGCCCTGGCCAAAACGCTTTTGCGAGCTGCTGCGCCTGCGCGGGCCATGCAGTTACGCACCGCTTCGCCATGGCGATGCTTGCGACGTGGACAATGACTGGGTTGCGCGCCGGGCGCCGTTTGACTTTGAAAATTTTGGCCACTGCAGTGGCATCCAGCGCGTTGGCAGCCAGGCCATAAACCGTCTCGGTCGGCAATGCCACCACCTCGCCCGACTCGAGCAGTTCCACGGCGCGTTTGACCGCGTGTGCAAATGCAGTTTTAGTGTGGGTTGGCAAAATCTCGGCTTTCATCCTGCTGCGAGGGGGCGCCATGCCGGTCAGCCGCGATTACTCATACCTGAGCGCTTCAATCGGGTCGAGCCGCGCAGCTTTGCGCGCCGGGTAGAAGCCGAAAAAGATGCCCACTGCGGCGCTGAACACGAACGCGACTACGATTGCAGTCGGGGAAGTCAGGGTCGGCCAGTTCATTTTCGAGGCCAACAGGTTCGATGCGCCGATGCCGAGCGCGATGCCGAGCAACCCGCCAATGACGCTAAGTGTCACAGCCTCGATCAGGAATTGGAGCAGTATATCGCGCGCGCGCGCGCCGACGGCCATGCGAATCCCGATTTCACGTGTCCGTTCGGTCACGCTCACAAGCATGATGTTCATTATGCCGATGCCGCCGACGATGAGCGACACACTTGCAATTGCGCCCAGCAGCGTCGTCATGGTGCGCGCTGTGGCAGTAGCCATTTCAGCTATCTCAAGCTGCGTGCGCACGGTGAAATCGTCGTCTCTGCCCGGGCCGATCTTGTGCCGCTGCCGTAATAGCTCGGTGATCTGCTGTTGCGCGACCGGGAGCATGGTGGGTTTGGCCACCTGCACCAGGATCGCGCGGAGCGTGGTCACCCCCTGCACACGCTTCATTGCGCTGGTGAAAGGAATTATGATGACGTCGTCCTGGTCTTGGCCCATCATTGACAGGCCTTTGGGCGCGAGCACACCGACCACGACAAACGGCACGTTTCGGATCCGCACGATTTGACCGAGCGGGTCCTCGCCGGGAAATAACTGGTCCGCAATCGTTTTACCGATCACGGCGACCTTGTTTGCGCTGCGCACGTCCTGCTCGGTGAATGGCGCGCCTTCAACCACGGGCCATTGCCGAATTTGGAAGTAGTCTGGGGATTCGCCCAACACCTGTGTGAACCAGTTTTGGTTCCCCGCTGCAATTTGGCTGCCGCTGCGTACCTCTGGACTGACTGCGATCACCCCCGGTATCTCACGTCGGATTGCCTCGGCGTCCTCGACGGTCAGGGTGCCGGCGCTGCCCCAGCCGGTGTGGATCCCGCTGCGGGTCACACTTCCGGAAAAGATCAGGATCACGTTTTGGCCCATGCTGGCGATTTGCGACTCGACCTGCGCCTTGGCGCCCTGGCCGATGCCGACCATGGCTATCACTGCCGCCACCCCGATTATGATCCCCAGCATAGTCAGCGCCGTGCGTAGTTTGTTCCGGCGCAGTGCGCGGAGCGCGATCCTGATTGTGGCCAACAGCCGCGTCATGCAGTTAATTGAACAGCTTTTTGGGCTTCGCGCAACTCCTGCAGCGCGCGCGCCGCATCGAGCCGGTCGCGGACAGGCGCGTCGCCTACGACCCGGCCATCGCGCAGTATCACGTTGCGTTTGGCATACCGTGCTATGTCCAGCTCGTGTGTGACCATGATGATCGTTATGCCTTGGTTGTTCAGTTCTTGGAACACGCCCATGATTTCGATGCTGGTGTGACTGTCGAGATTGCCCGTCGGTTCGTCTGCGAGCACGATGGCAGGTTGGTTAACCAACGCACGGGCAATGGCCACGCGCTGTTGTTGCCCGCCGGAGAGCTGGTTCGGATGCGCACTCGCGCGGTTTGCGAGCCCGACGATTTCCAGCGCGCGCATGGCCCTGGCGTGGCGCTCATGCCGCGGCAGGCGGTTGTGCGCGTACAGGAGCGGCAGCTCAACATTTTCGAGCGCTGAGGTGCGGGGGAGTAAGTTGAATCCCTGAAACACGAATCCAATCTTGCGGTTTCGTATGTCGGCCAGCGCATCGCTGTCGAGCGTCGAGACGTCCACTCCGTCGAGGAAGTATTTGCCGCTTGTCGGGCGGTCGAGACACCCGATGAGGTTCATCAGTGTAGATTTGCCCGAGCCGCTGGCGCCCATGATCGCGACGAATTCGCCAGGGTACACCTCCAGCGTCACTCCGCGCACAGCGTGCACCTCCACCTCGCCGGTGCGGTACACTTTGTGGACATCTTGCAATTGAATTACCGGCTTCATTTGCTCAACCGTTTGTACCGCAGCCGAGTCGGCCGGATTCGCTTTGCCAAAGCCGGCGCGATACTGCTAACGCGGCAGCCGCACACACCGTTGCGCCGAGTGCAATTGCACGCCGCACGCCCAGATGCTCGGCAACCGTGCCAGCCTGCAGCCCGCCAAGCGGCATCATTCCGCCGAATACGAGCGTCCAGACACCCATGACGCGCCCGCGCATGTCGTCGGCGACCGCGGTCTGAATCAGCGTATTGGTGGTCGAAAAGTACACGAGCATGCCCCATCCGCCAATTGCCAGGCACACAAGCGCGGCAATGTAGCTGCGTGTGGCCGAAAGCGCGCCGAGCATGGCACAAAACAATCCTAACCCGCCGAGTAACAGCGCACGCGGCCGCAGGCGCGCGCCCGCAACTGCGACGGTCAGCGCGCCCAGCATTGCGCCCACCCCGTTGGCGCCGAGCAACAGGCCGAACCGCGCTTCGTCAATCTGCAACACATCTGTTGCAAATGCGGGCATCAGCACCGAGTAGGACCACCCGAACACACCGACTGCGGCGAACAACAGCAGCAGCCGGCGCACGCGCGCGTGCCGCGTCACATACGACAGCCCGTCAAGCACATGTTGCAGTGCCGAGGCGTGCCGGTTGGGCCTGCCGAGCCGCGGCAATTGCATCAGCAATAGCCCGGCTATGACCGCGATGAAACTCAGCCCGTTCAGCAAAAAGCAGATGGCTGCACCGGCTTTGGCCATCAATGCGCCGGCCAACGCTGGCCCGACAATCCGCGCCGCGTTGACGGCCGAGCTGTTGAGTGAAACTGCGTTCATCAGGTCCTCGCGGCTGGTTATCTCGATCATGAGCGCTTGCCGCGCGGGCATGTCAAATGCCAGTGCGACTCCCGTGAGCGCGCTCAGTACAAGCACGTGCGCAGCAGTAATGTGCTCGCGCCAGACCAGCCACGCGAACGCAAACGCGACCAACATCATGCAGGTTTGGGTGCAGAGCAGCACGTCGCGTTTCGCGTATCTGTCGGCCACGGACCCGCCCAGTATCGACAGCAGGAGCATCGGCGCCGAGCCGACGGCCGTGACCAGGCCGAGCAGAAACTTCGACCCGGTTAGTTTATAAACGAGCCAGCTAAGTGCCGTGTTTTGCATCCAAGTGCCGGTGAGCGAAACCAATTGACCGAGGAAAAACACACGGAAGTTCCTGTGCCGCAGCGATGTGAAGGCGTCCTTGACGCGTATTCTGCCGAGGTCGGCAGCCTGCGCGTGGCCTGCTGCGGTTTCAGCCGCATTCGCAGCGTGCACTGGCGCCATTGAGTGTTCTGCCGACATGGGGGTGCTGGTCCCGTCATGCGCAGCGTCTAGCCGCGCGCGCATTAAAACCTGCGGAACCCTGGCCCGGGTACGCCGCCGAACGGGTTGCGCGGGGGCGCAGACGCTGTGCGCTGCGGCTCGGGCATCACGACGCCCGTAACCACCACGTCGCCTTCTTTGAGACCCTCGACTACTTCGGTCATGATGCCGTCGGTTATGCCGACCTTGATCTGGACCGGCTCGAGCTTGACCCCTCGTGTGCCGCCAGCCGAGTTCGTGCTCAACACGTACACTGTGCGTACAAACGCGCGCTCGGCACGCATGCGCGGATTCGGCGCGCCGGCTGCGCCCGGGCCGGATTGACGCTGGCCGGGCCTGCCTAATGCGCCTGTGTTGGTCCGCGAGTTCTCCATTGCCTCAGGTGGCCTGAACCTGAGCGCGGCGTTGGGTATCTTAAGCACGTTTTGACGCCGCGCGGTAATGATCGAAACGTTGGCAGTCATACCCGGCTTGAGCTTTAAGTCGGGGTTGCTCACCTCGATGACCGTGTCGTAGGTCACAACGTTTTGGACTACGACTGCCGAGTTCCGGACCTGCTTGACCTTGCCGTGGAACGTGCGGTACGGGTAAGCATCAACGGTGAATTCGACGTCTTGGCCCACCTCCACGTTACCGATGTCGGCCTCGGCCACATTCGCATTGATTTGCATCTGCGTCAGGTCGTTTGCGATTTGGAACAGCGTCGGCGCCTGCAGGCTGGCCGCTACCGTCTGGCCAACGTCAACATTCCGCGAAATGACGATCCCATCTATCGGCGCGTAAATTGTGCACCGGCTCAGGTTCACCTGCGCGTTGCTCAGCACGGCCTGGCGAATCTTGACCTGCGCCTCCGCCTGGTGCAGTTGCGCCATTGCAGTGTCGTATTCAGCGGCCGAGATCAGGTTGTCCTTGAAAAGCTCGGCGGCGCGCTTGGCTTGGATCTGGGCCAGCTCGAGATTCGCCTTGGCGTTGGCTAGCTCGCCCTCGGCTTGCGCCACGGCGGCCCGGTAGGTCGCAGGGTCAAGCTCGGCTATAACTTGGCCGGCTTTGACCGGCGAGTTGAAGTCAACGTAGATCTTTTGGATGATGCCCGAAATCTGGCTTCCGACCGTCACGTTCGTCATTGGGTTCAATTGGCCGGTGGCCGTGACCACTTGCACCAGATCGCCGCGTTCGACTATCGCGGTCTGGTACTCGGGCTCTTTCTCGCGCGCGTGCGCAAAGTACCAGTAGGCCGCACAGCCTAATACCAGCACAGCCGCAGCCGCCCAACCTAAAATCTTTTTACGTACAACGGCCATTTCCGAAATTTTTGTACGATTCGGACCGCGTGGGCAATGCCTAAGACGCGGAAACGCCGCATAAAGTTACACAGTTTCTGCGTCGGCGCCACTGCAGGCTGCGCACCCGCGTCGGCTGCCCAAGCACGTTCAGTTCGAGCTTGCCTGAGGCCGTCACATTGCGGCGCGCACCGCATCGGCCATTTCTTCGGGGGTAAGTGCAATGGGGTTGCCTCTCATGCTGCTCGCTCTGGCGGCTTGCTCGACGACCTGAGCTAGGTGCGATTCGGACATGCCATACGCGCGCAACCGGGGGATGCGCAGCGCGGTCAGCAGCTCGGCAATCCATGCGGCTCCTTCCTCGGGTGCAGCGTCGCGGCGCCCGGTCAATAATTGGGCAACCTCAGCGTATTTGCGTAACGTTTCTGCGCCGGGCGCACGCGCGCGCAGTGCGCGTATGTTTGTTGACATCACGTGTGGCAGCAGCGCCGCGCACACCGCCCCGTGCGGCGCGCCGAACATGCCACCTATGACTCCTGCGAACCCGTGGACTGCGCCCAGGCCGGCATTCGCCAGCGCAATGCCGCTGAACATGGCCGCCAGCGCCATATCCCTGCGCGCAGACGCATTTTGCCCGTCCTCGAATGCTGTGCGGAGCGCGCGCGCAGCGCGCCGGATGCCTTCTGCACATAACGAGTCGGTCATCGGGTTCGCGCGGCACGACACATACGCCTCGATCAATTGCGTCAGCGCGTCCATGCCGGTTGCAGCGGTCAGCTCGGGAGGCAGCCCGTAAGTCAGTTTGGGATCAACCAGCGCGAGTCGGGGCAACAAGAGCCGGCTCCGCAAACTCACTTTGACCTTGTGCGCTGTCGAAAGCAGAACTGCGTTGCGTGTGACCTCTGCGCCCGTACCTGCGGTAGTCGGGATCGCAATGAACGGCACTGACGGATTCACCAAAGGTTTACCGCCACCGATCACTTCCAGGTAGTCGAGCAACCGGCCATGATTGGTGAGCATTCCCGCAACGGCTTTCGCCGCGTCTATCGCACTACCGCCACCGAACCCGATCACGAGGTCACAACCATCATTGCGCGCAGCTTCGACCTGGCGCTCGACCCACTCGACCGTAGGCTCGCCAGTCACGGAGCACGTGGCAACGGAAACGATGCGATCCGTTTTCTCTAAGAGCTCCAAAACTTTTGCCGCGCGCGCGCTGTCCCGGCCCGTGACGAGCAGTGCGCGCGTACCTAATCCGCGCGCCAGGCCAGGGAGTTGCTCCAGCGCGCCCTCGCCGAAAACGATCTGGCTCGCGGTCGCGAACTCAAATTGCATAGACAAATGCTCTCGCTTGCACCCGCACTCGACTCCTGGGACTCACCGGCAGACGCTCTCCATAGTTTCGCGTCATGCTTCGCGCGCATGCGGCCGGCAAACGCTACGCCAGTATATCGAGCTGACCGATCTAGCCACGTCAAAAAGACGAATCCAAGGCTTACGATTTGTCCGCACCGACTCGGCCCTCAATCGCGATTTTTGTGGCGGACACGTATCTCATTCGGGCGGCGCTTAACTCTGATGGAACACGTTGCAGGCCATTCTCGAGTTTGCCAATCCGCGGCCGCCACAGGATTTGACACTTCATTCGTACATAGGTGGATGGCACCACCCCGTCGGCCCTGGGCCGCGTATGTACGGGATTGATCTTGCGCTGCGCAAATGCGCACCGAGCTTGAACACTGGCAACCAGAACCCCAATCACCACGCCAGAACCAGGCACACTATGCGCACGACCAGTTTTGCACACCTGCGGCTTGCCAAAATTTTTGTCCCACCTGGGACAAAAATTTTGGAGTGCGGGGGATCAGGCCCGTTGCGGTCTGCCGCTGTACTGCTACTTAGGTGGCGCACCATGGTCTGGCCCGTTTGGATGCGCTCAGATGCCGAAGGCCCAAGCCCGCTAGAACCAGAAACCGTAGCTTTTGGGCCACCAGCCTAAAGGCTGTACACCAAGCAGTTGTCTATTGGCCTTTGCGTGACTCTGTTGGTGGCGGCGGCGCCGTACCCGCCACTTACGTGGTGGCTTTTATGTGGCGCGCCTAATTAGGCTTGTCAGACGCGCCAAGCTAGTCGGTGGTGGGGTGGGGGGCTGCAAGCCCGCCAGGGCGCTAGACACTAGCCCCCCGCTTTAACGGTGGGTAGAAAAGCCTAAATCCCAAATGAGTCCCACGAGGTAAGAAAGAAACCCTACCCCAGCCCGCCTGTGGCATAGCCAAATGTCCAACGCGGCCGAGCGGGCCGGTACCCGACGGCCAATTCCACGTAACACCAAAACCGCAGTCAGAACAACGGTCGGCTCTGCCATCCCTCACCGGACTTTGGTGTTGTTTGTGTGTCATTTCGCCCGTCACTGACGTGGTGAGCTACGGTCTGCTGCGCCTTGCGGCGCTGACCGGCACGACACAAGGCCCGGCAGGTCGGCGGAACGCTAGCGCAACGCGCTGGCTGCGCTTTCACAAGCGCAGCTACAGCCGAGGCGGCCCATTCCCGTAGCTGCGTTTGTAAAAACGCGGAGCCAATTGAGCCGGATCCCGCACGTTCTGCGCTTTGACAAACGCAGCTACACAGCCCTGCGGCCGACCCATTCAGCCTAAAGGCTGGACTACAAACAGGGTTTTGTCTGGCGCGCCCTGCGGCGCTGAGAGAACAAGCGCAAACGTTCACCAGCCCAACTGCGCTTTGACAAGCGCAGCTACGGGGTTTTGGAACCCGTAGCCACGTTTGTAAAAACGTGGATTCCGCCGAACGCCGATACTCGTGCACCGGAAATGCACACAGGCCGTGCAAGCCCAAGGAAACGGGCGTTCAGCCTAAAGGCTGTACTACAAACAGAACGGATACCGACGCAGCAAGTGCCCGGTTCCCCGCGCGCATTTCGATTAACGATGCAGCATGCGCCATTATGGTATTGATTCTGTGTCGGGAGCGTTCCGGAATGTGCCTGCTCGCTCGCGCTTTTGCATAATGCGCCAGGCATGTAGCACGCTACGAGAGGCAGTTGCTTATCTCGACTCGAGGGAAGCGGGAGCAAGCTATTGCTCCACGAGCGCTATACGACGAGTTATGTTCACACTGGAAATCCTCGTAGGCTGGGCACGCCAGGGGTGTGAAGCGT
>JANWZY010000339.1 GCA_025061935.1 Verrucomicrobiia bacterium | reverse complement strand
CATTGGTGGGACATTGCCACCCCAAGCGCATTCACAACCGTGCTAGGCCGTCCCCGAGACGCTCCAGTGCGTAAGCCCGACCCCGGGCGCAAACCACTCAGCCTAAAGGCTGGACTACAAACATCTCGCGGACCAATCTGCCGCCCAACGGAAATGAATAGTCTGCCGTCCCTTCCGGGATTCGAATGTGGGTTGTGGGGTGTCTGGGTTACCCGCCACTTACATGGCGGGCTTAAAGTCTGCGCGCCTGGCGGCGCTACGGTATCTCCGGTCTCAAGTCCGTCAGGGCGATAGACCTAAAGGCCACCGGACCACCGGTGGGCGAACAGCGCCTCAACCAACCCCACAAGTGCCCTTCAGGGACGGCAGAGCAAGATCCCAGACCCATTTGGTTTTGCCAACAAATCCCCATGCCTAATGGTGCCAACCCACACGCCCCGTTTCTCAAACGTGCTTTATGCAAGTAGGCCGAACCATATCTTTGCTACCTCGCCGGACACGCCTCGCAAAACACTCAGGCAAGGATCGTAAATGCTCCGTCTGTACGTGAGTTCAACCGGTGCAAGCGGAGAACCGCCGTTTCAGGTTCGGGCCGTTCCTGCGAAGTGGGGTTTGGGTAGTCCCGCTTTAACGCTGATTCAGTCCGCCTGCTATGCCGCGGCACGAGTGGCATCAATGCACGAGCCGGCTATATCTGGCCGTCTGCGCCAGCCCGGTGCATCGGTACCGTTTACGATGACTCGGCCCCCGGAGTGGTATAGGCCGGAGTCGGGCGCCTGCGAACGTTTGTTATTGCCTCCTGTACGTCGAGATTGCGCGCATGTATTGGGCGCGCTCGAACGCCGTCGGATCAGGGCAATTCTTCTGGCTTAGACACCCTTGGAGCTGGCTAACCGACTCGTACTCGTGTTGTTCGAGCCAGGCGCGCATGCCGTTCAATATGTTGGCTATGTGCCCCACCCCGTGCTTTAGCAGCACCGAGCAGAGCATGGTGACTCTTGCCCCGACCATGAGCATTTTGATCGCGTCTTCGGCCGTGTGAATGCCGCTAGTGGCGGCGAGGTCGGCCTTCACCTTCCCGTACAGGATGGCGATCCAGCGCAAAGGCAGCCTGCGCGCCTGCGGCGTGCTCAGCAGCACGTTGCTTTCGACTTCGAGGTTTTCGAGGTTGATATCAGGCTGGTAGAACCGGTTGAAAAGCACGAGCCCGTTTGCGCCTGCTTCATCGAGGCGGCGTGCCATGTTTGCCATACTGCTGAAGAACGGGCTGAGCTTGACTGCCACAGGAATGGTCACGACCGATTTGACTGCGCGCAGGATGTCCAGGTATGTCTGCTCGACTTCGGCCGAGGTGGTTCCCGGGTCGGTCGGAATGTAATAGATGTTCAGTTCGAGCGCGTCTGCACCGGCGCGCTGGATTTCGCGCGCGTAATTTGTCCAGCCACCTGGCGAGCTGCCGTTTAGGCTCGCAATGACTGGTATGCGGACTGCCGACTTGGCCTTGCCGATATGTTCAAGGTAATCCTCAGGGCCGAGCCTAAAGTCCGACAATTGGGGGAAGTATGTGAGTGCCTCGGCGAAGCTTTCGGTGCCTTGCGTCAGGTGGTGGTCAAGCTCAGCGCGCTCGCGCTCGATTTGTTCCTCGAATAGGGACGGCAGGACAATGGCCGCTGCCCCGGCGTCTTCGGCTCTCTTGATTTCGTCGAGATTATCTGTGATTGGCGAAGCAGAGACGACTAGCGGGTTCTTCAACTTAAACCCGAGGTAAGTCGTGCTTAGGTCCATGGCGCTCCAGTTTGTGATGTTGGGTTTGTTGTTTCGGTTTCCGGTTCCGTTTCTGCCAAATTACAGCTCAGGCCGACTGGGCTTGGGGCGGCGCACCGTCACCCCTGATACCCGCCAGGCGCGCGTAGAAGTCCCAGCGCCGGTCTGCGTCGCGTTGTGCAAGCTCGAATAGGCGCTTTGCTTCCTCAGGCCTGCTCTTGAGAAGCATTCTGAACCTGTTTTCGGTCATGAGGAATTCCTGCACTTTCGCTTTAGCAGCCGGCGAGTCAAGCTGCAACGGGTTTTCGCCCGCAGCAGCGCGGCGCGGATCGTACCGGTAAAGCAGCCATTGACCGGTTTCGACCGCTAGCTTTTGCTGATGCACGCCGACGCCGCGGTCCACATCTATGCCGTGCGCGATACAGTGGCTGTACGCTATGATGAGCGACGGCCCGTTGTATGACTCGGCTTCGACAAATGCGCGGAGTGTGTGCTCGTCTTTGGCGCATAGCGCGACGCTGGCCACGTAAATGTTGCCGTATGTCATGGCGATCAGGCCGAGGTCCTTCTTCGGGAACGGTTTGCCTGCCGCTGCGAACTTGGCCACCGCACCACGCGGTGTTGACTTGGACATTTGCCCGCCCGTGTTCGAATACACTTCGGTATCAAGCACGAGCACGTTGATGTCGCGGCCGAGCGCGAGCACATGATCGAGTCCTCCGTAGCCTATGTCATACGCCCAGCCATCGCCGCCGACGACCCAGACGCTCTTTTTGACC
>JANWZY010000338.1 GCA_025061935.1 Verrucomicrobiia bacterium | reverse complement strand
TCCCCACACGGACGCGACGGGCACAGCCGCCCCTCACATCTCGGGCGAGTTCGCTTTCAAACTTTACGACACCTACGGGTTCCCGCTGGACTTGACGCAACTGATGGCGCGCGAACACGGCCTGAGCGTGGACGTCGAAGAGTTCAACCGGCTCATGGAAGAACAACGCGCACGCGCACGCGCCGCACAAAAGAAAACTGTTATCGAGCTGACTCAAATCGAAGCTGCGACCCCGACCAAGTTCGTCGGGTACGACTCGCTCGAAGCAACCGCTACCGTACTCGACGTCGTTGACATTAAAGACAAGACCGCTGTCATCTTGGACACCAGCCCATGCTACCCAGAAATGGGCGGTCAGGTAGGGGATACCGGTCAGCTCCAGCACGGGAGCCAAATCTGGCGCATCATAGACACGCAGCGTATCGGCGACACCTGGCTCCACTTTATCGAGGAGGGGAGTACACGCGTCACGCGTGTTCCCGACCGCGCCCTCGCGGTCAGTGACGAACGCCCAAACGCCGGGAGGTTGGCGACGCTACGTTCCCAGTCGCCATCACAAAGTGCGGTTGACCAAGCCGCATCAGTCGTAAACGCAGGCGCACAAGCCCCCCAAGCAGAACCTGAAATCCCCGTTCCCGGCAGCGCCGTCGCCATTTCAGTTGACCGCGCCCGGCGCGAAGCGACCCAACGCCACCACACCGTGACGCATCTATTGCACTGGGCGCTGCTTGAGGTCGTCAGCCGCGACATCGCCCAGAAAGGCTCGCTGGTCGCGCCGGACAAGCTCACGTTCGACTTTAACAGCCCGCCGCTTACGCCGCAGCAGCTCGCCGACGTCGAGCGATTGGTTAACGAGCGGATCCTCGAAAACGCCACGGTAAGCTGGACCGAAGTACCGTATGCAGAAGTAAAAGGGCGCCGGGACATCCGCCAGTTCTTCGGCGAGAAATACGGCGAGGTCGTGCGTGTGGTGCAGATTGGCGGGAGGCCGGGCGCACTCGACGGTTACTCGATGGAACTGTGCGGCGGCACGCATTGCCGCGCAACCGGCCAGATCGGCCTGTTCAGGATACTAAGCGAAAGCGCAGTCGCAGCCGGGGTGCGCAGGATCGAAGCCGTGGCCGGGCTTGAGGCATATCGGCGCGCGCAAGCCGAGCTGGCACTCATCAAATCGCTCTCGGACAAGGTGAATTCGCCCCCGGCCGAGTTGGAACGCAAAATCGAAAACATACTCGATCAGCTCAAGGCACTTGAGAAACAGCTCAAGGCGCTCAAGCAGCAGCAGGCTGCCCAGACAGCCAAGCAGCTCATGGCCAAAGCGATCAACCTTGGCGGCGTGCCGGTGATCATCGAGCGCATAGACGCCGATGGCGAAACACTCCAAGCCATCGCGAACGAGTTGAAAGGCATATTCAAAGGCGCAGTCATCCTTGGCGGCGTGGCAAACGACGCCGTGGCGCTTGTCGCGTCCGTGTCGCCCGAATTCACCGCTAAAGTCCATGCGGGCAAACTCATCCAGCAACTAGCTGCGATGGTCGGCGGCAAAGGCGGGGGCAAACCCGACAACGCGCGCGGCGGCGGCCGCGACACGACCAAACTCGACGCTGCCCTGGCGCACGCGAAGGCACTCTTTTAAACCGACCCCAATCAAAGGCCTCGTGCCATGGCAGGCACGAGACCTCCGAGAGAAGGTTTTTTTCGTGAAAATGGCAATCAACCCGATTTTTTGCAGTTTATGAGTACGCAACCAAAGACGGGCCGTCGGCGCACCCGTGCCCAGGCGCCGGCGGTCGAGATTCGTCAGATGCGGCTGGACGACCTACCAGCCGTATTCGAGCTGGGCCAACGACTTTTTACTGCGGCGAAGCTGCCAACTTTGTACAGGTGCTGGGACGACGACGAGTTGCTCCAGCTCTTCAACGCAAGCGAAGACACATGTTTTGTAGCAGTGGCCGGCGACCGCCTGGTCGGGTTCGCCCTCGGTAGCATCATGGAAAAACCGCACAGCGCGTGGCGCTACGGCTGGCTCGAATGGCTGGGCGTTGCGCCAGCGTACAAACGCATGGGGGTGGCAACGCGCCTGCTCAATAAACTGACCGACGTATTCATTCAGCGCGACGCGCGGATCATGCTCGTTGACACAGACGAGGAAAACATCGAGGCGCTGGCGTTTTTCCGCAGGCACGGGTTCGGTCGTGAAAAGCGGCATGTTTACTTGTCGCTCAACCTTGACGGACACCCGCGCAATCCCGAGCGCAGAAACGGGCAACGCGCCGCCTGAGCCTGCCACAATATCGAGCGCACATAATGTGCCAAAGCGCTGCATTGGTGGCGGAGTCAAAATTTTTGTCCCACCTGGGACAAAAATTTTGTGCCGCGAATTTTGTAGTTGGACAGCTTTGACAGTCCCTCGGCAGCGCATGAAACCAGTTTTCCGCAGTAACCGCACTATTATGGCAGGGCTGGCTGCGCGCTGACTGCGGCACCGCGCCCATGAAAAGTCCCCAACCCGACCAAGCCAGCACCATGTCCTGCGCAATCAATCGGGCCAAATTAAAATGCCCGCATGCGCATCCCCCTGT
>JANWZY010000337.1 GCA_025061935.1 Verrucomicrobiia bacterium | reverse complement strand
CTTGAGCAATTGGTCGACGCTCGGGGCAAGCGCTGCGAGTTTTGCACAAAATTCATCCGCTGTCATGAGCTAAAAATCACTCTCTCCCACATCCTCCTCCAAGAACCTCTCAGCTTCCCCGCCCGCTACGCCTCCAATTAAGCGGGGGGGGGTTCTATAACATCAGGAACACCACGGTGTAGTGCTCGATACCAAGTCGCGTGCACCAGCTTTGGCACAGGCACCGCAACAGGACCTTGTAGAACGTGGTGATGGACAAGTACGCTGCCAATGTATGCGCGATGATTAGGAAAAGCGTTCACCCAAGTCTCGTCGACGATCGGTGCCCGCGGCCTCCCGCTCAAAATCCGAACACGGTTCGCTTCGCTAAACCACTCTGGATTTCTCTCCAACAGTCTGTTCCAAAACCACACCCGGTCACGCGGCATGCCGGAAGCCGTATAACCGTCTCTTGGATTTAAACATCCCCTCGTGTCAACCGCGCCAATTCTATCCCCATAGCCTTGGGGAATCAATGAGGCCTCCTTAGAATTGCCCGGCACATAGCCCCGCATAACACGCGTGTATTGTACCGCCTTCGCCGTGCCGTAAGCCGATGCAATAAACAACACCGTCGCAAGCACCTTCCGATCCCACGGAATGTTCGGATCAGCCCATACACCGTAAGCGCCTATTGCAGTGGTGATAACCCCGTACAACCCCAACATAATCGCCAACTCCGGAATCCAAAATGCACCTACCGCAAATAACGCCCCGAGCACCCCGCCGGTCAGAATCTCGCCGAATGTCGCCACCCGACCCTGATATGCATACACCGCCGCGGCTGTAGCTAGCATCCCAATCCCAGCCCCAATCCCCGCCACTGTTAAGGTGGTAACCAACAAGCCGTGCCTGCCAGACGCATCAACCCGATTCACCGGATCACAATGGCAGTAGGCGTATTTGTGCAGGCTCTGAGGATCGAAGTTGTTGCCTACAAAGGTGTCACGGGTGGTGAACCGGCCTGTGACAGGATCGTAAAACCGGGCGCGCAGATTGTACATCCGCAGCACCGAGTCGTATTGCTCACCACAGTAGAGCAGGCTGGTCTCGGGCGTTGGCGTCGAGGCGGCGGTTTGTGTCAGGCCGTATGCTTCGTAAGTGTAACGAATAGTGATGCTGCCGCTGGGATTCACGAGCTGTCTCGTGCTCGCATGACCATCGTACAACAGCCACGTTGGCTCTGAGCTGACAGACTTGCTTTGCCTAAGGACATTACCATTTCACAGCTACGACGGAGTAACAACTGTTCTAAAAAATTCGTCCATACGTTCGCTTTGCGTGCCATTACCAATCGTCAAAGGCGGTGTTTTTGCAGTAAATAGTCCACTAAGAAAGCCACAGCCCTTCCAGCAACCAGAGATACACAGACAAACGCCAACAGGCGCAATAAGAGAACAACTCGATGAGCGTCCTTGGCTAGGGCAACAAGATCCAAGCCATGAGGCGAAGAAATACCCAACGCCAACAGGTACGTGAGCATCACCGGCAGCACCCACACCAACAACCTCTTTGCTTTACCCCAAGCACTACTGGCAACCCCAACATAAAACTCAGCTAACTGGTTCCAAACGCAGCAAGTCAATGCTATCACCAAGGCAAAGCTCAAGCTGACATCGCCAAAAAAGGCAAGCGGGTAAATTACTTCTATCTTCAATATTAGCGAAATAGCCCAGCTCCTTCCGATTTCGTTACCAGTATCCATGCTGCAAACTCTTAATATAAGGTGTAATGGCCGCAGGATTGATCCTCTGGATTCCTTCTCGAAGTGCTGAGAATTCCCGCTGTGCTGCTGCTTCGTCCAATACTTCTCCAGACAATGGATCGTGCTGAAATTCACCGAAAATCACCAGCCCGGTAGCCAGATCGTCACGCTGATCCAGCGTGTTCTGCGAAATGTACAATCGTCCTGGGGTCAGCAAGTTATGACTACCACCACGCACACCTCCTCTTGGTAAAACGTACACGTGTACGTATCCGTCCCGAACACACTGAACGAGTAAGCCAACTTTTTGATTCAAATGCGCATATTTCCCCAACGCGTTCATGGCCCCCTCTAATCGGTTGGGATCCATCTCTTGTGCTACATATTGCTGATACACTGGCTGAACCAAACGGTGATATACTTGAACCACAGCGTACGCGACAACCACCACTATAGCAACCCGTATTATCAAACCAATAAGAGTCACTTGCCCACTCGGATCTGTGCCATTGACAGGATCACAATGGCAGTAGGCGTATTTGTGAAGAGATTGCGGATCGAAGTTGTTGCCTACAAAGGTGTCACGGGCGGTGAATCGTCCGTTGCTCGGGTCGTAGAATCGGGCGCGCAGATTGTACATCCGCAGCACCGAGTCGTATTGCTCACCGCAATAGAGAAGACTTGTGGGCGCTGATTCTGCTGGGCTGGATGATGTAGCTGTTTGCACCAGCCCGTAGGCTTCGTAGCTGTACCTGCTCGTTACAGTGCCAGTGGCGCTGGCCAGTTGACGGGTGCTCCCATGGCCATCGTACAGCAACCACCGAGGTTCTGAACCAGCCGGCCCGCATTGACCCAAAACATCATCCCCAATTACATAGCTCCG
>JANWZY010000336.1 GCA_025061935.1 Verrucomicrobiia bacterium | reverse complement strand
CCGCGCGATAGCCAGCCACACAGCCCCGCCTGTGAGCACGACTACAGCAAAACCGGTTTTGGCGTCCAGACACAGGAATGGCAAATGCCATTGCGGTACGACGGCAGCCAAGCCATGCACAGCGGCTGCGACGCTCCACAAACTAACGGAAATGGCGAATCCGCGCCGCACCCCCACCGCGTCCATGAACCGGCCTGCAAACACGAACCCGATCGCGTACGCAAGCTGGAAGCTGAACACGATCGAGGCGTAGATGCGCTCATCTGTCCAACCGAAAACTTGGGTCAACGTCGGCTTTAGAATGCCGATCACTTGCCGGTCGATGTAGTTTATTACCGCTGCAAAAAGCAGCAGTACACAGATATACCATCGGTAATGGCCAATTTTCTGCACAACGGTTTGAGTTGTGCCTTGCGTTGTACCAGCCGTCGGAGGATTGGTTTCCGGGTTCATACTTGGCATTTTACTGAGCGCACACTGGTTTAGATTCACGCTTGCGCGGGCGACGGTCTCGAACGGGGTCTTCCTGTACTGGGGCGCTCGGCAAGGCGTTTAGGCCAAGATAGGTTTGGGCGTTGTTGTAGCAGATGTTCCGGATCATGCTGCCGAGCAGCTTTTCGTCATCGGGCAAAAGCCCGTCCTCGACATCGCGGCCGATTAAATTACACAAAACGCGCCTGAAGTATTCATGCCGCGGGAACGACATGAACGAGCGCGAGTCTGTGACCATGCCAACAAACCGCGAGAGCAGCCCGAGGTTAGACAACGCATTGAGCTGCCATTCCATGCCTTCTTTCTGATCCAAAAACCACCAACCTGAGCCGAGCTGAATTTTGCCGGGCACGCTCCCGTCCTGGAAATTCCCAAGCATTGTGCCGAACACGTAGTTATCAGCAGGGTTGATGTTGTAAATGATCGTCTTCGGCAACGCATTTTGCTGATCGAGCCGGTCGAGGAAGGCTGCCAACGCCGCAGCCTGGGGCCAGTCGCCAATCGAGTCGAATCCAGTGTCAGGCCCGAGCCGCTGCATCATGCGCGTGTTGTTATTCCGCATCGCGCCAAGGTGCAACTGCATGACCCACCCGCGCTTTGCGTTGAGCCTGCCGAAGAATTCCATCATAAATGAAGCGAATTGACTGTGCTCGGCAGGCGAAACCTGCTGGCCGCGCCGCGCACGCTCAAAGATTCGTGCGGCCTCTTTTTCGTTGCAAAAGTCTGCGTAACAATGATTCAATCCGTGGTCTGAGAGTCGGCAACCCTGGTTGTGGAAGAACTCATGCCGCTTATCCAACGCTTCCAAGAACGCATCGAAGTTGCGAATCTCGACATTCGCCGCAGCTTCGAGCCGTGAAACCCATTTGTTGAAGACATCGGGCAGATTTACCGTCAGTGCTTTGTCGGGCCTGAACGTGGGGAGCATCCGGGTCGGATGCACTTGTGCCGCAAACGCAATGTGCGCGTCCAAACTGTCTGTGGGGTCATCGGTGGTACAGATTACCTTCACGTTGAATTTTTTGAGAATGCCCTGGGTGGTCAGCTCCGGCGTGGCCAGCTTCGCATTTGCGCGCTTCCAAATCCGCTCGGCACTGCTTTCATCCAATAGTTCGTCTATTCCAAAGTACCGTTTCAGCTCAAGATGCGTCCAATGGTAAAGCGGGTTGCGTAGCGTGTACGGCACCGTCTTCGCCCACGCCATGAATTTCTCAAACGGCGTCGCGTCCCCTGTACAGAACCGCTCGGGCACGCCATTCGAACGCATTGCGCGCCACTTGTAGTGGTCACCTTCGAGCCAAATCTCGAACAGATTACTAAACTGCCGGTTGCGCGCTATATCACCGGGTGGAAGGTGGCAATGGAAATCGCAGATCGGCTCAGCCTCGGCGTACTCGTGGTAGAGGCGCCGCGCTGTCCGCGTCGTCAACAAAAAATCTTCTGTGATGAATTTCGTTCCCACAGCCCAGTTGTTTAACCTCAAATGATCTCAGCCGCTACGTCCAGACTGCCTTGGCACCGCCCGCTGGCGGTCAAACGCGCCAGTGCCCCCAACGGCTGCCTAGGCTTGCGCACTTGAGCGCAAATTTTCCGTCTTGGTTGCGCAAAACTTACAAGCCCAGACCCGGTTGTAAAGTTTGTTTGGCGGAAAAACCAGTTCACAAATTTCACGGTTGTTTGCAAAAATTATGGTTCCCGGGGAACCGCCATTTTTGTAAACTGGCGTTCTTAGCTATGCTCAGGCTTGAAAAATACTCAATAGGGGTAGGCGACAGGTTCGGTCAGCAGGCCGAGGCACAACTGCGGGCATGCATGCTCGCTGCCGAACACGGCATCGAGCTTGTGCCCGTGTGGAATAAATCCAACCGCGAACACCAAATCATCGGGTCGGAACCGGAAAGCGTATACCGCGCCGCCGCTGCGGCCGTGCAAGCATCGGGCTGGACGAAGCCCTGGCACGTGGACGCAGATCATATCAACCTGCAGACTGTTGACAGATTCATCCCTTGGTCGGATTTTTTCACGCTCGATGTGGCAGACTGGATCGGGCGACCTGCGCCCTCGGAGCAGGTTGAAGCATTCGTCAAACGCCACAAAGAACTCATCGGTGAACTCCAAATCCCAGGCATCGGAGAAAAACTC
>JANWZY010000335.1 GCA_025061935.1 Verrucomicrobiia bacterium | reverse complement strand
CGGCACGGTAATAAAATTCTCAGAAATAAACGAAGCTGGGATTTGGGCCATGACACATCCGGTGATTTGCAAAACAGGACCTTACCGGCCGGCGTTTCTTACCTCAGAAAGCGACAACAGCGTAGGCGAAATAATTCGGTCTTCTACTGGGGTTCCAACACCAGATGGTGGACCGCACTGCAATACTTTTTTAGCAACACCTTCTACAACATTGGAGTACCTGCGCGTTAAATACGCCGGTTTTGGCGTGTTTTTCTCTGACTGTAACAACCTACAAACCGTTCGCCATTGTCAATTCTTGGATTGCGAATCCGGCGTGAATTCCGCAGGGGGAGATTTATTTGTTCAGAACACGCTTTTTGTTCGATGCGCAATGGCAGTCAAATTTGCGTATGTGTCCGGAGGAAATTCAGACTATCGGTTTGCGCTTTATGCAAGCCATTTGACGGTAGACGGTGGGTGGGTGGTTCAGTATCCCGATTACGCTGTGCCCGAAAACGTGAGTTTGTACCTAAAAAACTCGGTGTTTGTGAATGTTCGCCGCTTGGCAGGCACCTATGGCAATTTCGATGTTGAGACGGAAGCTGATTGGGTGGATATCTCGCATAATGGGTTTTACAACAGCCCACAGTTCGGCACGGAGCAATTTGTGAGCCCTGTTTACCCGTTTCAAACTGTCGGTGGTGGCGCGCATTACCTTGTGGATGCCGCTGGTTTCCGTAACGTTGGCACTACAAACATCAACCCTGCTTTGTTGGCCGAGCTGCGGAACAAGACGACCTATCCGCCTGTTGTTTTGTCGAACATTACGATTTCAGGAGCGACCACTTGGCCTGTGCAGGCCCAGCGCGACACTGACATTCCGGATCTGGGTTATCACTATGACCCTTTGGATTACCTTGTTTGCAATGTCGTGCTGTCCGGCAATTCTGCGCTCACCTTGGAAGAAGGAGTGGCGTTGGCCTGCTTTGGCAGGGTCGGCCTTACTACATTTGATGCTGGGAAACTGATAAGTCGAGGCAGCCCGACAAGGTGGAACAAGTTGTGTTTCTACCAAGCTGTGCAAGAACAGCCGGTGCGGCTAAACAATACAGTTTCATCGTCCATGTGGCTAATGGAGTGGTACGGATATTCCCCACCGGCTGTGATCCAGGCGCGATTTACCGACTTTATCGGAATGGCTATGCCGAGCGTGCTCTTGTCCGGCCTTTCACAACAGGTAGAGTTGCGCGACTGCCGGATCGGTCCGGGGACTTTCAATGTGGATTCGCCCACAACTCGGATTGCATTTACAAACAATCTTCTGGAACGGGTTAACATGTATGTGGGCACGTTTGATTGGGTCTGTCCGATCTACTTCTACAACAATCTGGTCCGACATAGCAGCGTGTACTTTGACAATGGCTACGCAGCGCCGGTTGCCCGGTGGATACACGACAACTTGTTCGATACAAGCACAATCGGGGGGGCATACACTAACTTCCCAACCTTCAGGCATAGCCACAATGCGTATTACATGACCACGCGGCTGGCCGGTTCGTTGGGCGGGGACAAGATTTTGACTGCGGTGGACTACCAGCCGGGACCTTTGGGTGATTACTATTATCCGAGCACTGGCGGCAATCTTAGCCAATTGATTGGTGCTGGAAGCGGTACTGCTGCCGCCGCCGGGTTGTATCACTACACCGTCAAACCCAATAACCTTAAGGAAGGTGAGGATAACAACCCACCCGGGACGGTTGACATCGGCTATCACTATGTGGCCTGCAACGCCCAGGGCCAACCAATTGACACCGACGGCGACGGCATACCGGACTATTTGGAAGACCGCAACGGCAACGGCATTGTGGATTCGGGTGAGACGCCATGGGATCCGCTACCCACCGTGACAATAACAAGTCCCATTAGTGGAGAAGTCTTCATTGTAAGTGACTCGACGAACATCATGATTTTTGCAGCCGCTTCAGATAATGGCAGCGTGACGAATGTGGAATTTTACAGTGGCAATTCTCTCCTCGGCGTTGATCCCGTGCCGCCCTACATGGTTATTTGGAGCAACGTCCCGCCCGGCACTTATGCCCTGAGCGCCCGGGCCACTGATAACTTGGGGCAACGGGCGACTTCTGGTGTTGTGAACATTCGAGTGCTCGCGCGACCCACTGTGTCAATTACTACCCCTACAAACAATGAAGCCTTCGTTGGTCGCACGAATCTGACTATTAGTGCAACTGCTGGAGATAAGGACGGGAACGTTGTGGCTGTCCGGTTTTATGCTGGCAGGTTTTTGCTGGGGACGGACACCTCCAGCCCTTACAGCGTAGTCTGGAGCAACGTTATGGCAGGAACGTACTTTTTAACTGCCGTGGCAGTGGATGACAGCGGGCTGAGTGCTACTTCTCCGGTGGTTAAGATCACTGTGGCTAGCCATCTGTTGCCAGTGGCCGACGCCTATGTGCGAGATGGCAGTTGGGCTGGCTCGAACTTCGGTGCGAGTGTGGTTTTAGAAACTTGCAGTACCAACCGCAGCGGGAATAGGCGTGTTGCTTACCTTAAGTTCGACGTAGGGGACTTCACCGATATCAGCACCGCCCAGTTGCGCGTGTTTGGAAGATTGAGCGCAACCGGTTCTGTTGGGCTAACGGTATATTCAGTGACGAA
>JANWZY010000334.1 GCA_025061935.1 Verrucomicrobiia bacterium | reverse complement strand
CGAGCTTGAACACGCGCCCGTTGTACGCGCGGATGCCCTCGAACACACCGTCGCCGTAGAGCAAGCCGTGATCGAAAACTGATATTTTCGCGTCCCGTTTGTCGTAAAATTTGCCGTCTATGTAAATCTTCATGTCTGCGCTCGCCAGTAAGCTAACCAAACACAAGCGACCCGCGCAACTAAGTAAGTTGGCAGCATATTTGTTGCCGGGCACAGCGACACGGGCCCGCCCGCACCATAGCGGGACCTTGATAATTCCCCGGGGCACGAACCTGTCGCCAGGCACGGGCTGGACGAGTCGGACCACTTCGTGGCGAATGCCGGCCGTTCGTAATGAGATGTTGGGCGCTGGGTACGGTTACGAAGCATCCCCGACGCGCCTATGCAGCCGAGAACCACGCCGATTTGCTCGACCTGAGGCACAGGACTGAAAAGGCGTGCAAGGTTTAATCTACGCTTAGGCTCGGGTTCCCAAAGGTCTAGTGCCATGAGCGCGCGCGGTGCCGCGGCCGTTGGGATGGAGCGGATCGTTGTGCAGGCAAATCCCTTTGGCATTCATGGCACACGCAGTCGATAAAACCTTTGCGATTCGCCAGGGTTCACTGCATTGGTGACCGTGAAACTGCCGGCGTCGTCGAACCTGTTGGTCGCAATTGGCACCCATTCTGCCACCGGCATGCTCACATTGGTCGAAGCAAGCACTGTGTAAGTGCCGCCTGGTACACCGCCACTGCCGCTTATCACAACCATATTGCCGAAGAGTTGGACGCCCCTGATCAGCGGGGGAGTGAGCGGGACCACTTTGATCACGCCGGCGGTGTGGAGCACGCTTGTGTCCCAGACGAGCGCACCGGCAAGTGGCGGGAGAACGACGCTGGTGAAACTGCCTGCGACACTGCCGGCGTTGAACAGTTTGAACGTGTCGCCCGCCGAAAGCGCCTCACCCACGTTGGTCACCACAAGCGTGCCGCCGCAGGTAAGCGTGCCGATCACGCGCACGTGGTCGTTTGTTAATGGCTCCCTCGAAATCTCGAACAGGTTGGTACACCCGGGTTCGAGCACGAGCGCGTTGCTGAATGTCAGCGTGCCAATTGCATTGCTTCCCGGGGCAAGCGTGGCGCCGCTGGCAACCACGAAGTTACCGTTTACCGCCCCGTTGCCTGAGAGCATTTTGCCGGCAGTAAGTGTCATCGAGCCGCCTGCGCGCCCGGCTACGTCCAGCGCCGCGCCGGCGGAAATCTGGATGAGCGACGAGTTCGCTATCGAGCCTGCATTGGAAAGCACCAGCGCGCCCGCTTCGATCGAAGTGGGTCCGGTGTAAGTATGCGCCTTGGTGAATACGAGCCGGCCAGCGCCGCGCTTGACCAGTCTGCCGGTCCCGCTAATGGTGCCGAAGTTTGTGTCGCTGATGTAGTCGCTACGGTTGAAAACTAGCGTGGAGTTGTTTGTGATGTTGCCCGTGCCGATTGACCCCGTTGTGCCGCCATTGCCGATCTGCAACGTGCCGGCCGTGATTGTCGTCCCGCCCGCGTACGTGTTCGTGTTCCCGGTGAGCGTCCATGTGCCGGTGCCGACCTTGGTAATCGAGTTGCCGTAGATCGAACCTGCAAAGATTGCATCGGTGTTTTTGGATCCCACCACCCACCTCGCGCTGTTCAGCATTGCGAGCGGCGAGCCTGACAGCGCGCCCACTGCCACTGTGCTGCCGCTTGTCACGTGGTAGGCATTCACGCGGTCGCCCAGGTAAATGCTCGCGTTCCCGTAGCCATACGAGTTGCTGACACGGAAGTCGCCGCCGTCGCTGTCGGTGTAAACATTGATCTGGCCAGAAAACTGGGACCAATCCCCGTACAGCGTGGTGCGTACGTAATAGACGTACAGGTTAAGCGTGCCGGCGCCGGTGAGGCTTCCGCGCATGTCGCACCGGTCGTCGGCGTAAAGTGTGCCGGTTGAATTGCTCGGCACGTGGAGGTTCCAGTAAATCTGGTCATAGGTACTGGAGTCACTGAACATTGCCAAGGTGCCCCCGTCCAGCGTTACCGTGCCCGCGCCCAGCGCGTATTGGTTTGCGTTGCCACCTCCGAGTGAGACGGTTCCAGCTTTGATGATTGTGCCGCCGGTGTAGCCGTTGCTAGCTGTCAGCGCCAAGGTGCCCGCGCCGAGCTTTTGTAGCATGCCCGAGCCGACGATTTGGCCTGCCATTGTCACCTGGCCTGACGAGATATCGAGTGTGTTTGTCCCGGCCTGAATCGTCATGCCGCGGTCGGTGTAGGAGTCGCCTGTCACGCGCAGCGTGACGCCACCTGTCAGAACCAGGTTCGTCGGCCAGTGCGGCGGGTTACCGAGCGGGCTGGGGAACCCGACCGGGCCAAGCTCGGGCACAACAACTGTCCCGCCGGCTATTAGCGTGCGGCCGGTGAAGGTGTTGTTCCGGGTATTGATTGTAAGCGTGCCAGTGTTGCTCTTGGTGAGAGTGCACGCGCCGATGAGGCTTCCTGTGCCCGAGAACACATAATTGGCCGTGCTGTCCACCAGAATGCTCGACGGATTGAGCGCGCCGACGAGAGCCACTGTCAGATTCGATGTGCCGACGGCATCGAACCTGACCGCGTCAAACGGCGCGAAAATGTCTTTTGCGCCATTGTTCAACCAATTGCTCGTGGTGACCAG
>JANWZY010000333.1 GCA_025061935.1 Verrucomicrobiia bacterium | reverse complement strand
CGGATTGCAAATT
This sequence comes from Verrucomicrobiia bacterium, assembly GCA_025061935.1. GTDB lineage: Bacteria > Verrucomicrobiota > Verrucomicrobiia > Limisphaerales > DTLC01 > DTLC01. The sequence goes on along the minus strand of JANWZY010000333.1, from coordinate 2,693 downwards.
GCCGAATGCGGAATAGTCGTAACTGCTGACTGTTGTCGTCCCGCTCCGGACTAAAATGATGTCGCCGCGATGATTGTTGTGGATGTAAAACGTGCCGTTGGTCCAACTGCCCGTATGATGCGTGACCGCCGCCAGCATGCCGATATAGCCCGCCAAACCTATTCTACGCCCGAACCTCTCAGCAACTGGGTCGTCCTCATTAATTACTCCTGCAATATCCCAGCCGCCCTTTAGGTTAAGCACTATGTTTGTTTGGGCTTCAACGACTTTGCTCCGCACAATTCTCATGCCACACCCCTGCACATGGCATCGCTACCTATGGCCACCAGTTGAAGTAGTCGGCTGTTTCGTCTCGTTGCGCCCGATTCCGTCCCGATGCTTTTGCGCTTGATCATATTTCTCCAAAATTTCAAACAGCCGGTGCGCGTCTTTTAGTTCCGGTTCAAACAGCCGGCCTAACTCTAATGCACGCGCCAAGTACTTTTCATACGCGGGGCCGTCATTAAGCTCTCGGCATACCTTCGCCAACCTCGCACTTGTCGTAAACATATAAAACCTGACTGTTCGTGGCTCTATAGCCAGCGACTCATGCGTTGATCGCAACAGTTCGTCGAACTGCTCCAATTCCCAGCGCACAACCGGTAAACTATGGTTGAAATACGCAAAACGGACATGTTCCTCCATGCGGCTTAACTCCGCTTGGTGGAATATCTGCATGCTTCTGAAGCAGCTGCTTTCGACAACCAAAAAGGTAACTACGACGGATACCCCCACGAGCACTAACGCCAACCAGACCTTAATATTTCGTGCAAACATATCCGCCTCATTTAGGGAAACGGGGTGGTGGAACCGGGTTTGCTAGGCCCATACATGCCTTGAACACATCCTCGGCTTTCTTCGCGCAATCCGCAAGGACTTCTACCCTTTTGAGTTCGCAATCAAACCAATGATCCTCCGGGTTTTTGCCGGGTTCGTCGTGCGGGCACGGACCTCGGGAGCCTCCTCGCGTGCAAGGGGGCATCTGCTCGATGCACTTCTTATACCATTTGTCCGCTCTGCGCCTGCACCACCATGCTTGGATCGCCCTGATAAACCTGCCGTCATGGTCAATCGAGTGAATTGGGGCATTCAAAACAAACGTGTAAAGATTAAAACCGGCTTCCTCTCCCACCAGATCCCTGTTCCCCCACCTTTGCCATTGCGGCGCAAAGAAGCGGTAACCGTAGTAACTCAGGCCCGTGGAGACATCGCGCTCTTTCGAGGAGAACTTGAAACGACAAAGGTCGGGGCCGATTGCGGATTGCGAATTGCCGAATGCGGAATAGTCGTAACTGCCTACAGTAGTTGTCCCGCTCCGGACCAGGATTATGTCGCCGCGGTGATTGTGATGGGTGTGGTAAGTCCCTGCATTCGGGCCTGCGTGATGCGTCACCGCCACCGGCGTCCCGATGTCCGCGGCCAAGCCGACCCCGCGCGTGAACGTCTCCCGCAGTTGTCCGGCCTCATTCATCGTTGCCACAATATCCCACCCGTCGTAGAGGTAAAGCGTTTTTACGGTCTGGCCGTTGACAAGTTCCTGCTTCGCAATCCTCCGGCTCTGGCTCGTACAGCGGCCTTCGCCAAAAACGACCCATTAGAGCGCAAGGTAAGTGGGAGCTTTAATTCGATGCAAACAATCACTTCTAGCTTTGTCCAGAGAGGAAGGCGTCTAGCGCAGACTCCAACTCGCTGAACGTCTGCTCCAGCCTACATACCAGGGCTGACATCTTGCGCCAATCCAGGTCGAACGAGTATGCGTGACGAAACACGTGTCGGAATTGGAGATACTCAAGCAGTGTATCATGAAGTTCATCGGACAAGAGCGCAGGACGGTTGGCCGTAGGCTATTTCATGCGCCGCAGCAGGTCACGATGCCACGCCTCGCCGCTCAACGGGCGGCCATCCACCTCGATACTCAACCGTTTGAAAATGTTTTCTATGCCAGTGTAGAAAGAATGGAGCGCCGCAGCGAGTGCGCAGAGTTCAATTTCGTCTGGCGGGGTACTGCGGGACTTGACCAAAAGCGGATGAATTCCCGCCAGCAGCCGGCGCAGTTACTCGCGTTCGGTGGCCTGTGCTTGCGAAATCTATCCCACCCGCACGAGTTCATTCTCAGCACGAAGATAACGGGTAAACGGCGTGCTCACGTCCAAATCAATCAGGTCCACAGGCCGCCCGAGCAAATCACTTATGCGCGCGCCCGTGCGATAAAACAACGACGGCGGCAGGCCGGAAACCGCAAGATCAAGATCGTTGCATGCATCGCCCGCCCCTTTGGCTGCGGAACAGAACACATAAACTTACCGCGCGCCGGCAGCTTTGAGTTCGGCGACCGCACGGCTGATCAGGTTCTTGGTATCGCTGCTCACAGTAAGAAGCTACGTGGTGCGAACCGCTCGTGCAAGACACAACCCTGCCGGCAACCCGTTCCGCATTCGACATCCGACGGCCGTCATTTGTTCGGCTCCCTTGCGCTTCCTCCCGGTCCCCTTGAGTCACCAGAACACCAACAAACGCCGGCACAGGCCACCTGTTCAGGAACAACGTGAAAGATGGGCGCCGATTAAATCGGCCCGGCCGCTCCCGCGCTGGCGGGATTGCATCTTGCCAGAAACCTCTGATGGGTAATCCGTTTAAGATTCTGGCACCGATTC
>JANWZY010000332.1 GCA_025061935.1 Verrucomicrobiia bacterium | reverse complement strand
CTTGATCGCTTCGTCAAATGCATCACGTGGCGGTGTCTGAGGCAATCCCAACTCGCGGATCGCCTTCGCTGGGTTGAACCACATCTTGTACTTCGCCATCCGAACGCCTGCCAACGGCACGCGCGGCGGTCTGCGCGTGATTAAAGCTACCCCCTCAGCCAGGTATGCGGAAACAAGTGCCACCCAGAATGGGATCCGCGCGCGCGGCGCGGGAACACCTGCCAATTCTTCCAGCACCTTGAGCGTTTGCGCCATTGTCCAGTTACCATCGGCATGACCCAAAATGTACCTTTCGCCGATGCGCCCGCGCTCCGCTGCCAAGATATGGCCTATGGCAACATCGCGCACATGAACCCAGTTTAGGCCGGTGTCGAGGTATGCAGGCAGCCTGCGGTTGAGGAAATCTACAATGACCTGGCCCGTAGGGGTGGGCTTCACATCACGCGGCCCGACCGGCGCCGTCGGATTCACAATCACTACCGGATAACCCTTGCTTGCCAGTTCGAGTGCTAGACGCTCCGCTAACCATTTCGAGCGCTTGTAGTGGTTTGTCATCTGCGCCTCGGAGACCGGTGTGGCTTCGTCAGCAGGGGTAACATGAGCATTGACAGGCTTGGGCAATCCTATGCATCCGACTGTGCTGGTATAGACGATCCGGGCGCACCCGGCCAGGGCCGCGGCCTCGAGCACTGCGCGCGTGCCGCCGACATTGGTCCGGTACATCGGCCTGTAATTCGGGAGCCAGAGCTGGTAGCTCGCCGCTACATGGAAACACCAGTCGCACCCGCGCATCGCCTCGGCAAGCGACCGAACGTCGAGCAGGTCCACGGTCACGCGCTCGAACTGCAGGCCCGCCAGGCCGCGCGTGTCTGCCCCGGGCCGGACCAGCGCGCGGACGCTGTACCCACGCTCGACCAACGCATGCACAAGGTTCGAGCCAATGAACCCTGTGGCGCCTGTGACAAAACACTTCATATGATGCCGCGTTGAAACGCAACCTCCACTGACGAGCCCAACAACGCGCGCCGGGAATGACGCCGGTCCGGATTCAGAGCGGCCCGCGCGATCCAGCAGCGCGGATTGAAATTGCTTAGACACATCTGTAAAGGCAAGCTCGCAGCCGTGAATGTCACAATTGCGGGCCATACGCGGTATTATCGCAGCGTCGCGTTCGACGCGCGCAAAAATGAGGTGGTGCTAATAGACCAACGCCTGTTACCGCACCGGTTCAAACTGCTGCGCACGCGCGACTACCGCCAGACCGCAGCAGCGATTCGTGACATGGCCGTGCGGGGCGCACCTGCCATTGCCGCCACAGCAGCATATGGACTCGCCCAAGCGGCACGCGCGTTTCGCGGCACCAGCTTGTCCAGGTTCGAAGCCCATATGGCGCGTGCATTCGACACGCTGCGGTCTGCCCGGCCTACCGCAGTCGACCCACTGAACGCGCTAACTGAAGTCATGCGTGCGAGCGATGCCGGGCACACGGTGGCTGAACGCCAAGCGCTTGCCCTGGCCGCAGCGGAAGAGTTCGCGCAAAAAAGCGTCGAGGACTGCCGCGCAATCGGCCGGCACGGGCTACCGCTAATCCAAGATGGCATGCGCATTTTAACGCATTGTAACGCCGGTTGGCTTGCATGCGTGGATATTGGTACGGCCACCGCACCGTTATACGCCGCACACGCAGCGGGTATTCGTTTCCATGTGTACTGCAGCGAAACGCGGCCGCGTTGCCAAGGCGCAAGCCTCACAGCGTGGGAGCTCGCACACCAGGGCATCTCACACCAGGTCATCGCTGATAATGCCGCCGGGTACCTAATGCAGCAGGGCGCAATTGACCTGGTGATAGTGGGCAGTGACCGCGTGATCGCGCGCACAGGCGAAGTGACAAACAAGATCGGCACCTACACCAAGGCTGTGTTAGCGAATCGGCATCGGATTCCGTTCTACGTCGCAGTGCCGCTCTCGACGCTGGATTGGGAGCTTGAGTCCGCGCGGCAAATCACCATCGAGCAACGGGACGAAGCGGAGGTGCTCGGCGCTTGGGGTATCGAATGGGACCCCGTGCGGGCCAGGCCGAAACGCGGCGCGAGGCATGTTTACGTGCGCGTGGCGAACCCTGCCAGCACTGCGCTAAACCCCGCATTTGACGTTACGCCCCCCGAGTTGGTCACGGGCATAATTACGCCACGCGGGATATTCAGGCCCACAGAACTTTGGCAGCGCCGATCCGAACTGGGTCCCGGACACGAATAACTTGCCGGTTGTGCGGCGCCGGCCGGTTCATCGGCCAGCGCTGCCACCGGGTTTATTTTTGACGAATTCGCAGGCATGCCACAATCTACCCGCGCAATGAAGCGTGCGGTAATACTTGCAGGTTTGATGTGCGTCCTTGCCTGCGTTTGCGGGCAGACTGGCGGTGAGACCGAGTTGAAGCGGCGGCCGTTCACGCTGCAGGAATGCATCCAACTGGCGCTGCAGAACAACCTCGAGCTCCAGATCGAGCGTTACAACCCGCAGCTTGCTGCGTTCGGGTTGAAAGGCTCCTACGGCGCCTATGACCCGAGTCTAAGCTTGTCGGGCCGCCATTCGTACTCGAAGTCGGGCGAAACACTCTTCCAAGGTGCCTATCCGGTGCCGGGCCAGGAAGCCGAGACCGACCGCATCGCCGGCTCGATCGGGGGGGTGTTACCATGGGGCATGCGTTACACGCTAAGCGCGACTGCG
>JANWZY010000331.1:316-2728 GCA_025061935.1 Verrucomicrobiia bacterium | reverse complement strand
CTGTGTGGCTGGCGATCGCGCGGTTCGCGCTCGGTGTCGGTGAGTCTGGCGCGTTCCCGGCTTCAATCAAGACGGTTGCTGAGTGGTTCCCAAAGAAAGAGCGGGCACTGGCTACGGGCATATTCAATGCCGGCACGAACGTTGGCGCAATGAGCGCCCCGATCATTGTGCCGTGGATAGCTGGGCACTGGGGTTGGGAATGGGCGTTCATTATTACCGGCGCAATAGGGTTTTTGTGGGTGGCAGCGTGGCTGCGTGTATATCGCGAGCCGGATAAGCATCCGCGGCTGAAGCCTTCCGAGCTGGCCTACATCCGGAGCGACCCGCCGGATCCGGTCGAGAAAATCCCGTGGCGCAAGCTACTTCCGCACAGGCAAACCTGGGCATTTGCAATTGGCAAGTTCATGACCGACCCGATTTGGTGGTTGTACCTGTTCTGGTTGCCGGATTTCCTCAATAAAAACTACCAGGTTGGGCTTTCGATCACACAGCTCGGCTTGCCGTTGGTCTGTGTTTACCTGATAGCTGACATTGGCAGCATCGCCGGCGGCTGGCTATCCTCGCACCTGATCAAGAAAGGGTGGACTCCGAACAAAGCGCGGAAAACCGCAATGTTGACATGCGCGCTATGTGTGGTGCCGGTTATATTTGCAGCCAGCGGGGTGAGCAAATGGACCGCGGTGCTGATAATCAGCCTCGCCGCAGCCGCGCATCAGGGGTGGTCGGCCAACCTGTTCACCTTGACCTCGGACATGTTCCCGCGCAAGGCCGTGGGTTCAGTGGTTGGCATCGGCGGTATGGCCGGCGCGGTCGGGGGAATGTTCATTTCATTGCTTGTCGGGGCGATATTGCAAGCATTCAACAGCTATTTGCCAGTCTTCATTATGGCCGGGTTCACGTACCTTGTTGCGCTGTTGATCATTCACCTTTTAGTGCCGCGGCTTGAGCCAGCCAAGCTGTGATTTATGTGCAGAATATGTACCCCCGCTTTGAGTGCGCTAGTCGCCGCAGCACTCGTGTTGGGGGCGCCCGATGCTTTTGCGCAGGTGCCTGCTTTCCCAGGGGCTGAAGGGTTCGGCGCGCGCGCGTTGGGCGGTCGCGGCGGGGATGTGTATTACGTGACCAACCTGGACGACGACGGGCCCGGCTCGCTCAGGTACGGCATAACCAGCGCCACCGGGCCGAGGACTATTTTGTTCCGCGTCTCAGGCAATATCAGGTTGAAGTCTAATCTGGTGGTTGACCGGCCGCGGATCACAGTTGCTGGTCAAACTGCTCCTGGCGACGGTATTTGCATTCGGGACTGCACGTTAAGTATAGCCGCGGACGACGTGATCGTGCGGCACCTGCGGTGTCGGCTCGGCACAAACAATCTGGTTCAGGACGACGCGCTGAATGTGCTCGCGGGGCGGAACATCATCATAGACCACTGCTCGGCCTCGTGGTCTGTGGATGAGGTGCTGTCAGTGGTCGGCCGCGCCGAAAATGTGACCGTGCAATGGTGTTTCATTACCGAGTCGCTGAACCGCTCGATTCACGCGAAAGGCGCACACGGATTCGGTTCACTCATTCGGTCGCGCGCCAATGCTTTCAACACGTTTCACCACAACCTGTTCGCGCACAACAACAGCCGGAACCCGCGCCCGGGCACATACGCAAGTACTTACGTGCAGCGGCTCGATTTCCGGAACAACGTGATTTACAACTGGGGTGGCAAGGCTGGGTACGACGACACAATTGACGCTGTCGAGCTGAATTACGTCTGCAACTATCTCATAGCCGGGCCTTCCACCAAATGGCTTCAAAGCGCGTTCGATGCCGGCGGCCCGGGCACGCGCATCTACCAGCGCGGGAACAGGTTCGATGTCAACACCAATGGCATTGCCGACGGCGTTGATATAGGGTGGGACATGTTCGGTGGGAATTATACGAAAGCGCACAAACCGTTTGCCGCGCCGCCGGTGGCAACTGATCCAGCAAGTGTCGCGTTGCTCCGCGTCTTGACTCATGCCGGGGCACTGCCATGGCGCCGTGACCAGGTTGATCGGCGGGTTGCCAACAGCGTATTTACCCAGACAGGTCAGATCATTGACGACACTGTGCAGGTCGGGGGCTGGCCGGAGCTCAAGTCTGATCCGGCTCCAGACGATACCGATACCGATGGAATGCCTGACTTTTGGGAGCTGGCTGTGGGTTCAGACCCGCGCAGGCCGGACAATAATGCTGATCCGGACGGAGATGGATACACGAATCTCGAGGATTACCTGAACTGGTTGGCCGGACCGCATGCGGTTACTGGATCAAATACTCCGACCGAGATCGATTTGGTCGCTTTGAACGGCGATCCGGAAACCGAGCTGGTGTTCAGGGTCGCTGATGGGCGTAACGGCAGGGTGCGACTGCTTCAGGACG
>JANWZY010000331.1:0-306 GCA_025061935.1 Verrucomicrobiia bacterium | reverse complement strand
CAGTTCGTACCCCGGAAAAACTTTGTGGGCCGCGCGAGCTTTTATTTCTACTTTACGCATCCGGGTATGCGCCAAACGATCGGGCCGTTCGCAGTCGAGGTGCTGGTTACAAACACATCGGCTGCACCTGCCGCTCGATTGAATACGCCGGATGCAGAGTAAGTCTAATCAGCGAAGCAGGAAGATGAAGACCGTTGTTTGGATCATGTTCCTTGGCGGCGCATGGGCGGCGTGTACGCCAGCCGGCGAAACATTGCAGAGCACTGATTCAGCGGCGCGGCCGCCGCGCGAGTTCAATGTGCGCGA
>JANWZY010000330.1 GCA_025061935.1 Verrucomicrobiia bacterium | reverse complement strand
CAAAAAGCGATTATCTCGGCGTCATAATTCTCCTTCAGCCACGCGAGTATGACAGAGGTGTCCAACCCTCCCGAATATGCCAAAACAATCTTCATGGGCATGAATTAAACCCGCGGCGCAATCCGAACGCAAAAAGAAATTACTGTGCAGCCTGCAGATTCGACAAATCAGGCAATGGCACCAAATGCTTGCAGCGCCGCGCTGTTCCTAATTGTATGCTCGAAACGTGTGCCTTTAGCCGCGAGCGAACTCGCCCGGCTTGCCGCCAGCCGTGTCATCCCACGAGCACGGGTCTTCGAGCGATTCCAAGTGCGTGAAAACCACAGCCTCTGGTAGCGCGCTCCGTATGTCAGCCTCAATCCTGTCAAGTAACTGGTGACCCTCGCGTACCGTCCACGCACCTGGTACAAGCACGTGCACAGACACGAACTTTTGCGCGCCGGCCTGGCGCGTGCGCAACTCGTGAAATTGCACGCCCATCTGTTCGTAATTCCGCAGTACACGCCGCACCGTCGCCTGATCCGGCTCGGACAGGACAATATCCATCAGACCCGACACAGACCGCTTTACAATGCTTACGCCGGTCCGGACTATGTTTGCTGCGACCACAAGCGCGATAATAGGATCAAGCACAATCCAGTGCGTGATCCCCACCACGCCGACTGCCAGAACCACGCCTGCAGACGTCCACACGTCCGTGAGCAAGTGCTTCGCGTTCGCCTCGAGTGTAATCGAGTTTTCTGCGCGCCCGACTTTGAGCAGCAATAGCGCCACGCCGAGATTGATCAAGGACGCAAAAATGGATACGGCCAAGCCCAGCCCCAACTCCGCCAGTGGCTTCGGCGATATCAGCCGTGAGACGGCTGCGACGCTGATTCCGACAGCGGCGACTAAGATGAGTCCGCCCTCAAGCCCGCTCGCAAAATACTCGGCCTTGCTGTGCCCGTACGCGTGGTTCTCGTCCGCGGGCCGCGCGGCAACGGTCAGCATGGCAAGCGCCATTAGCCCCCCAATAAGGTTGACTACCGATTCGACTGCATCAGAAAGCAACCCGACCGAGCCGGTGACCAAAAACGCCACGAGCTTGAGCGTCATCGTGGCAATTGCGGCCGCGATAGACAGCCACGCGTACCGTGTGAGCGCAGACCGCTTCATTCTATTAGGTGGCAGAACAACCCGTCCCGAAGCTTCGGTTCGAACCACGTACTTTTCGGAGGCATCGTGCGGCCCAAATCCGCCACGGTCATCAGGTCCTCGACACTCGGTGGGAACATAGAAAACGCGCAACTGTATTCGCCCGAGTCCACAAGCCGCTCCAGTTCGGCAGTACCGCGCGCGCCGCCTACGTAGCGTATCCGGTCGGTTGCGCCTTGACCCGCAATTCCGAACACCGGCTCGAGCACGTAACGTTGCAATAGCACCACGTCCATGCGCTCGACCGGCCCGCCGCCTGAGTCCAGCCCCGGCTTAAACTCGGCGAGGTACCACCGCCCGGCCAGATAAATGCACACCTGCCTTTTTTTCTTGGGGGTTGGCACCTCCGCCGGCGCTATATCGAAGACCGACTCGAGCTTGCGCAACAGTTCCGACCCGTGCCAGCCCGTGGCGTCCTTGACCACCCGGTTGTAAGGCAAAATGCGAACCCTGTTGTGCGGGAAAAGCACGGCCAGGAATACGCTGCTAGGGCCTGTGCCGCCGCGGTTCCGATGCACAGCCGCAGCGGCGGCTGTCCGATGATGCCCGTCGGCTATGTACAAGGCGGGCACTGAGGCGAACTCCGTCTCAATGAGCTTAATTATCGCGCCGTCTGAGATTGTCCATGTGCTATGGCGCACCCCGTCGTCCGCGACGAAGTCTATCTCGGGCGGAGTTTGAATTTGGTTCTCGACAAGTGCGTCCAAAGCTGGCCGCGCACGGTAAAACAAAAACGCTGGCCCGGTCTGCGCATTCAATGCTTCAATGTGCCGGGTCCTGTCGGCCACCACGTCCTCATGCGTCAGCTCATGCCGCTTGACCACACCGTTAATGTAATCCGCGCAACTGACCGTGGCCACGATACCGACTTGCGCATGATCGGCCACCTGCTGCCTGTACAGGTAGAACCGCGGCTCGGGATCACGCATCAACGCGCCGATTTCGAACAAGCGCATAAAATTTCGCGCCCCGACCGCATACGCCGCAGGCGCGCGCGGGTCATGCCCTGGCGTCAAGTCAATCTCGGGCTTACTGACATGCAGGAAGCTAAGTGGATTCCCCGCAGCCAGTTTCCGCGCCTCGTCTGTGCTGACCACGTCGTACGGCGGCGCACTGATTTGGGCAGCGAGGTCGGCTCGCGGCCGCGCTGCAGCAAATGGTCTAACAACTGCCATGGTCTCGACGGGGCAAGCGTAGCACGGGCGCGCACAAATCGCACGCAGAATTCCATGCCACTCCGCGCCCATGTTCGAAGCAACGCGGCTTAGACCGCGCATTAACCGTGTTTATACCCCCTCGGCGCGCGATGAATGCTTGCCCCGATGAGCGCTTTTTTGCCCTTCCCAGCCGCGTCCTGGAGTGCAGCGCAAGGCATGCGCACTCCGAGTTCGGTCAACTCGCGCTCGAGCGGTTGTGGCAGGCGTGACCCGAAAATTTTGTAGTACTCGGCCATATTTTCGATCTCCTTCTTTCACGCGTCCAAGGTCAACGGCTAACCCGGATATTTCACACTCTGCACCGGACTTTGATGTTA
>JANWZY010000032.1:14905-15319 GCA_025061935.1 Verrucomicrobiia bacterium | reverse complement strand
TCCCCGCGCGCACCGCGCTTTGACAGCGCGGCACGTTTCAAATCGCCGAAGTCCGCCAAGAGGACAGACATTAGCCCCCTGTAGGAACGGTGGCATGAGTGGGTAATGCCTCGCCCACTCCCGGAATGGACGGCAGATTAAAAGGCGCACAACGGAGGCTGATATGATTAAGCTGGGCGGTGTTCGTCCACAAGCCCGGCTCGAACCGCCTACGAAGTTCTGTTTTGTGAGCGTCGGGTCCGCTCGACAGACGCGGGTCAGGTTCAGTCTTTGGGGGCATCTTAGCAACGGGCACGGGTTAAAGTTTGTCGACACAGCCAGCGACAACTGGCCCGAGTCTGCCGGGCCGAAAAACGATTCGTGCGGCGAGCACACCCCGGAGTGGGGTATTTCCGGGCTGGAAACGCTTCGGCG
>JANWZY010000032.1:0-14895 GCA_025061935.1 Verrucomicrobiia bacterium | reverse complement strand
GAAAAAGATTTGCGTTCTGGCCCGGTATGCCTAAGCTGCAAGACAGTGGCAAAGCGAGAGCAGCGGACATGAAACCTTGTTCCTGGTTGGTAGTCCTCGGTCTGAGTTGTTTCCTGGCGCTGACGAGTGGGTGCCTTTTGGTAGCTGCCGGCGCGGGCGCTGCAGCAGGTGCAGGTGCGTACGCTTACGTGCGTGGGGAGTTGAAAGCTACTTTGGACGCGCCTTTCGATCGCGCTTGGCGCGCGTGCCACGCGGCGCTGAAAGAGCTGAATTTCCCTGTTACAAAACAGGAAAAGGACGCGCTGGAAGCGGTGGTGGTTGCTCGTACTGCGGCTGATAAGAAAGTTTCGATTAAACTTGTCAAACTGACCAACAACGCGACCGAAGTGCGCATTCGGGTCGGCACGTTTGGTGACGAGGCACTATCGCAGCATATCTTGGGCAAGATCAAAGCGAGACTGTAGCAGCCCAAACTGCTTTGGGGTGACGTGCTGGCCGTGGAGGGATGGATTTCGGGAAGCTCCGACCGAACCGGGCCCTAAGGTGTCCTCACGCATGCCGGCGTTCTTTTCGGTATCCCGCTGCGGTAAAAAGCGCGCCCTTTTGGGATTCAGTTCTCATTTGGGTGGGGCGGAAAAGCCGCAGTTTTGCCCGCCTGGAGAATTAATGTCGCGGGCCGTCATAGCGGCGCAGCTTTCGGTACCTGGGCGGGCGCGGCGCGGGGCTGAGGCCGGCGCGCCTCTTGACTGTGGGACGAATTGTTTCTGAGCACGCGGCAGTGCAAAGCTTTTCGATCCTTTTGCGGTGTGTCCTGGGATTTTCCCCGCGGGAATCGCTGCGCCGTGCCGCTGTTTTTCTTCCCAAACCAAGCGCGTCGGACTACCGTTTTGTGCCGTGAAAACTCGTGAGCGGAAGTCGGGTCAACATGGGCGCGTCAGAGCTCGTGCGCGCAAGCTGAGCGATAAACAGAGCGAGCGCGATTACCGCGAGCTGCCAATTGACAAGGTGGGTGTGCGCGGCCTGCGGTATCCGATATTGGTGCGCGACAAAGCGCACACGGTGCAGAGCACGGTCGCCACGATCGGAATGTTTGTGGACCTGCCCAAAGAGTTCAAAGGCACGCACATGAGCAGATTCATCGAGGTGTTGAACGCGCACGGGAACGTGGTGCATGTCGAAAACATTCCCGACATACTCCGCGCGATGCAGCGGAAGTTCGACGCTGCAACTTCGCACCTCGAGATCGAGTTCCCCTACTTCGTGGTGAAGAAGGCGCCGGTTTCGGGCCTGCCGAGCCTGATGGACTACACGGTCCGGTTCGACGCGGCCGCGTGCAACAACGAGATAGATTTTGTACTGACTGTCAAAGCGAACGTGTCCACTGTGTGCCCGTGCTCGAAGGCCATCAGCAGACGCGGCGCGCATAACCAGCGCAGCACGGCGACTGTGCAGGTCAGGTTCAAGAACATGGTTTGGATCGAGGAGCTGATCGAGATAATCGAAAAGTCTGCCAGTGCCGAGCTGTTCGCGCTGCTCAAGCGTGAGGACGAGCGGTACGTGACCGAGCACGCGTACGCAAATCCGGTGTTTGTGGAAGACCTGGTGCGGAACATCGCGTTGAAACTCAGAGCGCACCCTGAAATTACCTGGTACAAGGTCGAGGCTGAAAACCTCGAGAGCATCCACAATCACAACGCATACGCGTGCATCGAAAAGCATTGAGCTGGGGGCATACTTGGCGCGATGCACTTGGCAGCGCCTGGGCCATTTGCCGGTTAGTTCATTGGCCTCCGGCTAAGACGCATGACTGGTGCGCATTCGCGCCCCCGAGCTGGATTACACGTACAGTGCGGATTCAAGCTCGTGCACGAGCACGGCCATGAACAGGTGACGTTTGTCGGGATCGGTTTCGAGGCACTTGAGTATGATTCTTTCGAGCGCGGGCGGTACATCGGGATTCAGTTGCCGCGGCGGCGCGAATGCGGCCCGGTCGAGCTGGCGCTGCAAGATTTCAGCCGGCTCGGCGCCCGGGAACGGCTTTTGGCCGGTCAGAATTTCGTAGGCGGTCACGCCGTAGGCGAAGATATCCGCGCGGTGGTCAATAGGTTTGCCCATTAGTTGCTCTGGCGCCATGTAGGCCGGTGTGCCTGGATTTTTCCGTATCCGTTTCGGTTTTTTGGGGATCGGGCGTGCCAGGTCGAAATCGACCAGCCTGACCTCGCCGGCGTGCGTAACCACAACGTTCTCGGGCTTGAAATCCAGGTGCATGAACCCGCTTTCGTGCATGTGCTCGAGCCCGCGCGCCATGTCGATCAAGATTTGCGCCACGTTTTCTGCAAGTAGCGGGTCGCGCCGCGCCATCAGAAGTTTCAGGTTCACCCCTTCGACGTATTCCATCAGTAGGTACGGCCTCCCATTAATTTTGCCATGCTCGTGGTAGCCGATTATGGACTTGTGGTTGTGGATTTTCGCCAAGATTTTGCATCCGCGGAAAAACCGCCACCTTGCTACAAGACTGTAGCGGAGCCGTTCGTGGAGCATGCGCAGCGCGTACGGCCGGCCGGCAGTGTCGGTCACAAGCCATGTGTCGGCCATGCCCCCGCTATTGATCAGCTCGTGCAGTTGGAACCTGCCGAGCCGGCGCGGCGCATTCGAGTTCGCGGTTGCGGCGTTGTTTGGCGTTCCGCTCACACGGGCAGAAGCTACTAGCACAACCGATGCCGGAGCGCCACTTGTTTTTGGCGCCAAAAGTTTTGCTCGGGATGCACCCCGAACTCGATCAGGCACCGCGCCTGTGAACTTTTGCTCTTCATGCAGGTTCGGTACGGCGCTGCCGCGAACCTAGACCGCTGAGGCGCCTAAGCAGCTATAGGCACCGGCCGCCTAAGGATGTGCGGAATGCTGCGCAACCGAAGCGTTTCCCAGGCGTCTTTGTTCAAAATTTCGGCGTGAGGAAGGGTGGCGCCTAACCTTGGATCCTCAGGGGGCGCCATCTGCGGCGCGTTCGCGCCTGTGAAGTGGCGCGTTCCGCCAGCCGGTGTTGTGGACTGAGCACAGACGCGACCTGCTCAGCAGTCGTAATGCGCATGTCGGCCGGGTTGCAATTTTGCCAATTGCGTAAATGTGTTTGCGCGTACGCTTAGTGCGGGTTACGCTGGCGCAAAAAATTCAACGCATTTGTGCTATGGCAAAGATCGATTTTGGTGGCGTGATTGAAGAGGTCGTGACGCGCAAAGAGTTTCCGCTGACGAAAGCGCGGCGGGTGCTCAAAGACGAAGTGATAGCAGTGCTGGGCTATGGCGTGCAAGGCCCAGCGCAATCACTGAACTTGCGCGACAACGGGTTCAATGTGATCGTGGGCCAGTCGCCGCAATTCAAGCGCGACTGGGACCGCGCTGTAGCAGACGGCTGGAAACCGGGCAAGACACTGTTTGACATCGAGGAAGCAGCGGCGCGCGGCACGATCGTGTGCATGTTGGTCTCAGATGCGGCGCAACGCGCGATCTGGCCCGTCGTCAAGCGCCAGCTCAGTCCTGGCAAAGCGCTCTACTTCTCGCACGGGTTTTCCATCGTTTACAAGGATCAGACGGGGGTAGTCCCGCCTGAATACGTGGACGTGATCATGGTCGCGCCGAAAGGCTCGGGCACGTCTGTGCGCAGGAATTTTTTGTCTGGGGCCGGCATTAACGCCAGCTTCGCAATTGCGCAGGACTACACCGGGCGCGCGCGCGAGCGGTGCATTGCCATGGGTATCGGTATCGGGTCGGGGTACCTTTTCCCCACGACGTTCGAACATGAGGTCTATAGCGACCTGACCGGCGAACGCGGTGTGCTCATGGGCGCCCTAGCAGGCATCATGGAAGCACAGTACGAAGTGCTGCGCGCCAACGGCCATTCGCCGAGCGAAGCGTTCAATGAGACAGTCGAGGAGCTGACCCAAAGCTTGATCCGGCTCGTGGACGAGAACGGCATGGATTGGATGTACTCGAACTGCTCGGCCACCGCGCAGCGCGGCGCACTCGACTGGAAGCCGCGGTTCAAGAAGGCGGTCTTGCCTTTGTTCAAGGAACTTTACCACCGCGTCAAGACTGGCAAAGAGACGGCGCGTGTGCTGCGCGCGTGCAGCAAGCCCGATTACCAGAAGCAGCTCCAAAAAGAGCTTGAAGAAATGCGCAACTCCGAGATGTGGCGCGCGGGCGCAGCCGTGCGCGCGCTCAGGCCGAAGGAACCGGCGAAGCGGGTCTCGAAGTCCACAAAGGGCGTTGCCGGCCGGGCGCTGAGTTAGGGTCCCTGCCGAAGCGCGTTTTTTGGCGGCACACAAGTGTGCCGGCTTTGCGCCTGCGGATGCGCAGGGCGGCAGTGAACCCGAGAAACTGAGTTGACATGGGGAGCGCACGCCTCCGGCGTGTGGTTTTCGGCATCCCACCGAAAACTGGATGGACCGCCATTTTCGTTCCGCTTATCCGGCGCTCAACCGGAGCAACGACGTTCGGGCGAGACACCCGAACGGACACGCCCAATGCGTATGCTCCCCTTTGTTCCTCGCCCAACCGTGACCCAACTTGGTTTTCCGTGGTAAAATCTTATGTTGTGCCTGGAGTTGGATGGCCTGCCAAACGTTTTTTGGTCGGGCAAGTCTTGTTGAGTATGCGCCCGTCGCACGATGGGGCTGGGGTTACCTAATTTTTGCCAGGCACTCCTCCAAGGTGTCGTAGCCTGGTCTGGAGACCTTTGTTCCCGCGTTGAACAAGAGCGTGACCCGGTTCGTTGCGCTTTCCTTTTCCCAGTATCCCCATTGTTGTTCACACACCAGTTCGAGCGGCGTGCGGCCTTGTGAGTTGGTGAGGTTGGGGTTTGCGCCGTGCGCAAGCAACCATGCCGTTAGGCTGATGTTCGTAGTGGAAAAAGGCACAGCGACTTGCAAAGGTAGTTCACACTTCTTTTCCATCTCGGCTCTGTTTACCCACGCGGGAATCGTAAGGCACACATGCTCCCATTTCTGCTGAGCGACCAGATGTAAAGGGGTGTTGCCGTAGGCATCCGTTGCGTTGATGTCCGCGCCATTACTGACCAGCACATTCATCGCCTCCCAGTTAAGTGCGGTCACCGCTCGATGCAGCGGTGTGCGGCCCTGGCTGTCACGCGCGTCAACCGGCAGACCGCGCTTGAGTAGTGCCTGTACCGAGCGCGCGCCCGCTTGCCTGGTAAGCTCGTGAGAGCCAACTAGTCCCATTGTCGGATGCGGTGCGCCCACGCTGGCTGCAACGTGCAACAGCGTTTCACCTATTACGCCCACATCGGGCCGCGCACCGGCCTCCATGAGCAACTCAATTACCGCGTCGTTGCCCCGCTCAACTGCGATTCGCAGCGGTGTTTTGCCGGCGCGATTCACAACGTCCAATGGTGCGCCGGCACCGACCAGCAGGCGCGGCGTGGTGGGGTCACCCCATTGAGCGCAGAGGTGCAAGGGAGTATTGCCTTCAGAGTCGCGGGCATCAACCGGCGCGCCTGCATCCAATAGGATTCGAACAACTTCGTGATTCTCGTATGCGCTTGCCAGATGCAACGGTGTGGCGCCGTCTTTGGCGCGTGCCGAACAGTCTGCGCCGGACTTGATCAACAGTGCGGCTGTCGCAGGCTGGCAAGTCTTTGCCGCGTAGTGCAGTGGCGTGCGGCCTAAACCATCGCGGGCGTTCACCGCTGTCGGGTTCGCGCGCAGGATGGAGGTCAACTGGTTCGTCATTCCCATTCCCGCAGCGGAGCAGGCGTCCAGCGCAGCGCCACGGCTCAAAAGGAATTCGGCGACCGCCGCTGGCAGGGGCGTGCTGCACTTTAGGTGTGGGTAGCCCATAAAAAATGGGGGCGAGTCGTTGGTAAGAACGAAAGTCCCTTTTGAGCCAGTAAAGACGATCAGTTGCAGCGGGGTCAGGCCGTCTGAATTGGTCTGGTCAACTGGAAACCCTGCGGCCAAAAGGAACGCAATTATGTCTGTCCGGCCCGACAACGCTGCCAAATGCAATGAAGTCTGACCGGACGGTGTCCGCAGTGCGGGGTCTGGCCGATTCGTAAGCAAAAAATCGCCAAACGCCGGGTCCACATTTCTCAAACTCAGTTCAACCACTGAACTTTGTGCATCAGCCGGCGCATCACCGGTGGCGATCGAAAACGGGTCTGCGCCCCGCGCCAAAAGTAGTTTCAGCAATTGCCAGCGCAGTGCGTAATCTTCTTTGTTGCCCCACCAACGGCTTGCCAGCATGCCAAGTGCTGCCTGTGCCTCGACCTGGTTGTCCGCTGCTCCATTTTTTACCATGCGCAGCGCCTCGGCCCATTGCCGATATCGAATAGCTGTGCAAAGCCGGGATTCGGGCTGAGCAGCAGCGACAATGGCTAAACAACATGTAAGCAGTGTGTAGAGGCAATGGACCGTAAATGCTTTTGCGCTCATCCGGTGCATGTTGGCAGGGGTTCAACACCCGTTTCTTTTTGGCGTCACGGACCGAAAATGTGCTTTTCGAGCTTCGGCGGTAGCGTATTCCACCCTGCTCACAGCCGTCAAGCCTTTTCCCCGAGTCTGCTCTGCCAGGATGCGTATTCCGTCCGGAAATTATTGAGTCGGGCGCTGCTTGGGAACAGGGTGACCTCAAGCCGGTTGCTGTTGGGTAAGGCAGTGCAGGGTGCCGAACCCGAGCACGAGGTCAACGGCGTGGATACCCACCACCGGCCGGTCTTTGACCAGCTCCGCAAGCGTGCCCAGCGCGATGCGGTCGGCGGGGTCGTTGAACGTGGGCACGAGCAACGCCGCGTTCGCGAAGTAGAAGTTCGCGTAACTGGCCGGCAGCCTGTAGCCGTCGAAGTACAGCGGCGCGGGCATCGGAAGCTCGACAACTGTTGGTTTCGACCCGTCTTCGAGCCGCAGGTCGCTGATCCGTTCCCAGTTTTCCTCGAGCCTGCGGTAGTTCGGGTCTTTCGGGTTTTTCTCGCGCACCAGCACGAGCGTCTTGCGGTCCACGAACCGGCAGATGTCGTCAATATGGCCGTGTGTGTCGTCGCCCAGCGGGCCTTTGGCGAGCCAGAAAATGTTCGTTACGCCGAGGTACGCCTTGAGCGCGGCCTCGATGTCTTTACGGCCCAGCCCCGGGTTACGCACCTGCACTTTCGGGTCGAGGTAGCATTCCTCGGTCGTGAGCAACGTGCCGCGGCCGTTGACCTCGATGCCGCCGCCTTCGAGCACGAACTTTTTGCCGCCCCACTGCGCGTCGAACAGGCGTTTGCCGAGCAGTCGAGCGGCGACCTCGGGCACGCGCGTGTCCTTGCGCCAATCGCGGTACTTCGCCCATGCGTTGAAGTGGAAGTGGACGATCGCGGTTTCGGGTCGCGGTCTTGTGCGCTTGACGAAAATCGGGCCCGAGTCGCGCGTCCAACTGCGGTTTGTCGGGCAAAGGATAAACTCAACCCTGTGCAGGTCCGCGCCTGCGCGTTTGAGGTACCGGCGCGCTAGCTGCGCTTCGGTCCGCGACTCGACTAAGAGCCGGACCGTTTCGCCGGGGGCGATCTTGCGCACAAGCTCGGTGTAAACCCACCGGATCGTATCGAGCTTGCCCGGCCAGTCCGTCGGGTGGTGCGGCCAGGCCAGCCAGGTGGCCTCGTGCTTTTCCCACTCGGCAGGCATGGAAAACCCAAGCTCGGCCGGTGTTTGTTCTACTGGTGCGTGCTTTGGTGCGCTCATAAGTGACTGTGCCGGACGTAGGGTATGGCCTTCGCCGAATTTGTCCATGCGAACCAGCAGACATTGCTCATAAATCCATTTCACTTTCCGGGGGCAATAATCCTTACGGTATGAAGTTGCGGTTGGATCAAGGCCGTGGCTGCCGCGTCCGGCACCGGCTCAATCAGCAAGTGAGCGTGCTGCCGTTGAACTAGCGCGAATTGGCCGGATCGTTCTGCGCCGCAGGCAACGGCACAAAGCGATTGCGGGACCTGTCCGGGCTGCGGGGCGATGCTGCGGCATCGGGGTTATCTGGCACGTCGGCGCGCACACCGAGTTAGCGCACGTGACTGGAATGGCACTTGGTCAGGTGCATTTGCGGGGGGCGTCACTTTCCGGCTGATCCGTTGGCCAGGCCGGTCAAGGTCTCGGACTTATTTGGCCAAAACCGGATGACATAAATTAAGCCGAAAATGGCCAGCAACGCGCCCCACCAAATGTCCGCGTGCAAATGCCAGAGCGCAACACGCTGGTGCTCCGGCGGGGGGTTAAGCGCGCCGTAGATTCCAGCGCCAGCGATGAGCACTCCGTACACAACCAGAATCGCGCCGATAAAAAACCAGATCGGGATTTGTTTATCGTGCTCGTGCATGGCCAGCCTCACCAAAAGATGATGTTGATCGCGACCAGGACAACAGCGCACACTGCCGCCCACAGGCCGGGTTTCTTGTACCACGGGCAAGGGCCCTCATCCGGCAATTTGGTCAGTCCCAAAACAAGGTCTTTCAATTCCGACTCCGGCTTGGGCTTCGTGACCAAGCTGACAAGCACTGTTACCAACACACACACCACGAACGACCACCAAGCACTGTACATGTTCACAGCCATCGGCTTGGCCTTCTCGGAACGCGCTATCAGCTTGGTATGCGCAGGATTGAACGCGGCGGGGGCAAATTTGCTGGTCACATCTTTCGCTACAACTTTGACGCCGGGCTTGAGCACCACTGGCACGCCTTCAATCCCGAACTTGTTTGTCATGCCAGAGTCTGCCATCAGCACGCTCGGCGCCAATACCTGTACTTTCCGATCCTCGTTTCTTTCAAGCACGGTGCCGGGAATCGTCACCGCAGTACTGCCTACCACATTACTGCCTGCGCGCAACGGCGCAGCGCCAGACTCAAGCACCACAGGCACATTGACAAGCTCGACCTTGCCCTTCTCGACCGTCACCTCGATTATCTTTGTAAACCCATTTTCGTCCCGCGCTTGTTTGACCGTTACCAGAGGCAACACCTGTGTCTTGACCTTTCTGCCGTTCTCGACGGTCACTATTTCTTCTGCGCTTAGCGTGATTTTCGGTTGCGGCCGCCAACCGTCCGGGAAGGTGTGAACGTAAACCCACATCGAGATGGACACCAGTATGGCTGTCAGGAACCCCCAAAACCCGCCTGCGGGCGTGGCACGTTTCCAAAGCATGCCAAGCACAATTGCACCGAACAGTGGCACGATGAAGAAAAACACCAATACCTGCAGGAACTCGAGTATGTTCGAGAAAAAGAACAGCGCGTATGCGGTGGCAATCGAAAGCAGCACGCCGACGATCGAGCACCAGCGGCCCATCAGCAGGTAGTGCCTGTCAGATGCGTTCTTCACCAGGAGCGCGCGGTACACGTCGTACGTCCACACCGTGGCAAATGCGCTCACGTTGCCGGCCATGCCGCTCATGAACCCGGCAATCATGGCTGTGACACCTAACCCGAGCAGCCCCGGCCCGAGATACTTACCCATTAGCAGCGGCAAAACCTCGTTGTAGGTGTGATGTGTTATGCCCGCGCGGGGGTCGCTCTCAGGCACAAGCACCATCGGCGAGCCGTCCGGATTCAGCAGCACGGCCAGGCCAAGCAGTCCAGGAATCGTAACTATGATGGGCACCATCATTTTCAAGAACGCGCCGATTATGGTGCCATTTTGCGCCGAGCGCAGGTCCTTCGCCACCATCACCCGCTGGACCTGGAGGAAATCCGTGCACCAATAGCCGAAGCTCACCGCGAGGCCAAGGCCGAAAACCATGCCGAACCAGTCAATGCCCATCGGGTTAGTGTCGAACGACCCGAGGTTACGCCACAAACTAGTAAAGTCTGCATTCGGCACTGTCGGGTGCACAATGGGCGCGTGCTTCTGTATCTTCTCGATCATGCCGTTCCAGCCCCCCGCCTCGATCAGCCCAAGGATGGGTATCAACAGCGACCCGCCCCAAATCAGGAAATATTGCAGTACCTCGTTGAACACGGCCGAGCGCAGCCCGCCGAGCGCGACGTAAATTGCCACTGTGAGCGACGAGACCCAAATGCTCACATTCATGTTCCAGCCGAGCAACAGATTCAAAATTTTCGCCATGGCGAACATGCTCGCGCCGCTAACCATCACGGTCATGAAACTGAACGTGATACCTGCTATGGCGCGCGGGCCCTCGCCATAACGGAGTTTCAAGTAGCCCGGCACCGAGTGCGTCCGGCAAATGTAGTAGAACGGCATCATCACAATAGCGAGGAACAGGATGGCCGGAATCGCGCCGATGAAGTATGCGTGCGCGCCGAGCATCCCGTACTGGTATGCCATGGCGCTCCAGCCCATCGTTTCGAGCGAACTGAGGTTGGCCGAGATAAAGCTCAGCCCCGCTATCCAAGCGGTCATTTTCCGCCCCGCCAGGAAGAAGTCTTCTCCTGTGCGCGCGTACTTCCGGAGATAGAACCCGATCGCGAGCACAGCGACGAAGTAAATCACGATTATCACCAGATCAATGAACGTGAGCCGCAGCAGGCTTGCTGAAGCTCCTGCGGCAGCGGCAAACATGCATGCCATGGTTTGACCCTCCTCCTTAAAAATTCGCGGTTCGGCTCTGTGTGTGGCGCATGCGGCCCACAGTTGGCGCCTTTGTCGTCATGCGCGCGTATATTGCAAAACCCGGCGGGCACGCGCAAGCGCGCCGTGCGGGAACCGAGCCACGATGGCCTTTAGCTTTTTGGATGCGGGCGGGGAATTCAAAACCCCCGCAGCTCCGTGCTGCTGCGCCGGGGCAGGCCGGGCGCAGGCTCACGCTTGAGCACCACATACTGGATGCCATGCGCCTGGCAAAACTCACGTTTGCCGCCACGGTCGCCGTCCTCGTTCACAGCATAAATATCCGGCTTCAGTCGCAGTATTTCCGGCTCGGCATCGAGCCAGCCCGAGCCTGTGGTGATCAGCGCCTGCTTGACAAACCGCACCGAGGCAACCATGTACCGGCGCTCTTCCTGCGGGTGCAGCGGGTGACCGGGACCTTTGAGCATGCGCACGTTCGCGTCGTTCCCAACCGCCACGTAAAGATCTCCGAGCGCGCTGACCTCTTCGAAAAATCTGACGTGGCCCGAATGCAGCCAGTCGAAACAGCCAGTTACGATTACTTTCTTCTTACCCGATGCAACTGGCTCAGCAGCCGCCTCGATATCCGGGAACCCGCGCAATTCGGAATTGCGCACGACCCGGTAATCGTACCCGTGCGCACGCGCAGCGGCTGATTTCTCGGCAGAATCTTCGGGTTCCATGACCGCCCACTGCGCGTTTTTCAGCCCCAGTTGCCCCGCGAATGAGAGGATTGCTGACCAGAAATCGGGGCCGGACCCCGCACACAGGCCGGTCGGGATCGGGACCACGCTGCTCACAAATCGCAGCGCGCGTAGCAGGTAAAGCCGTTCAGGTTCCGGGAACTTGGGCGCCGCCCCGGTACGTCCGAGCACGAGCGCGTCAGGCCAGAGCAGAAGCGTGACCGGCCCGTGCCGCGACGCCTCGTGCAAGAACCGGACGTGGCGCGACCGCAAGTCATCGAAGTCACCAGTTACAATTACATCCCGCTGCATTGTTACCCCGAGCCTTTCTCACCATGCGCACTTCAGAGTCGCAGCCCGATTGTTTCGAGTTCAGCCCGCCCCGTTTCACGTGTTGGCAGCGCTGCCGGCGATGCGAATGTTCACCTTGAACGCGCCGGGCACAGGCTCGTCGGAAACGACAAACAGGTAGCCGCCGCCGCACCCGGAATACATTGCGCCCGCGTAGCGTTTCTGGTAAACGCGGAGCAATCCGACTAGGTCAACCTTGATCGTCGGGTGCCGCACTACGTGCGGTAAGATTTTTTCCCAACACAGCATGCACTCGTTCATTGATGCGCCGAGCGCGGCCAAGTCGCGGTTCCGTATAGCTTCGAAACAGTCCCGGCCACTGCGGCCTAGCCGCGCAATCCATTTCGGATCAAGATTCTTGATCCCGAGCGGGTTGTACCCATCCGGCCGCGGCGCTACAGGCAGAACGTAAAGTACTTCTTCGAGCCAGCGCGCAATTTGCGCGTCGTTCAGCGACTCGATGTGCACCGGGAACACACCCCCATTTGCTGCGAAATCGTAATCGAGACGGTTGATCCCTGGATAAATCAGCCCGATCATGTCCTGCGAACCGCTCGGCTCTGCCTTGCCTCTGTTCTCGGCTTCATACAGCTCGCGGACCAGCACGGCAGGGGGGCGACTAGGGAGCCGCCCCTTCCACAGTCGTAGCGCAACTTCCCGCGTGCCCGTTGCGAATCCTGCGCGGTCCATCACGCGGAAGTTTGGTTCGATCTGGACCACTACCATCGAGCCTGGCGGATCCGGATTGTGCCGTGATACAAACGGTTGGTCTATCCAGCCGCCGGCCAACGCGATCCGATACGGTATCCGCCCGATGATACGCGCGATGTCGAATTTACATGGCCGTTTCATTCACTACACGCTTACCGCAGTTCGGCACGCCCTCATACCGTGGGGCCGATGGATCGGTCAAGTCCTGGCGCGCGTGGACCCGACTCTAAAAGCGCGAGTCAGTCTCCAACGTTGCATTTGTGTATGCCCTGTTTCACAAGAAAGACGACGCCGAATCGCACGTCGCGCACTACCTTAGACGCATTAGACGCGCTGCGTTGTCGCAGACTCGATGACTCGGCGTGAGTAACCCGACCGCGAGCTTCACTGCCCAATTACCACTTCGCAGCTATTATGTGCTAACCTTTGGCACTGGCGCCGGGCGCGCACGTGCTGGGGAACGCTCGGGCGCAGGCGTTTTTATTCGACCACGTGTTTGCCTGCTTTCCGGCGGTAGTATTGCTCCTTGATCCACTCGTAAGTAACGCGGAGGCCGACGTCGAGCGGCGTGTTCGGCTCCCAGCCGAGCACTTGTTTGATGAACGTGTTGTCGCTGTTGCGCCCGGCCACACCGCGGGGCGCAGTCAGGTCGTACTCACGCTTGAGTGTCACGCCCGCAATGCGCTCGACCTTCGTGACCAAATCATCAATTGTGACAAGCTCGCTTGAGCCGAGGTTGATCGGGGTGGCAATCAGCTCGTCGCAGTGCATGATCATGTCTATGCCTTTGACGCAGTCGTCTATGTACATGAAACTGCGGGTCTGCTTGCCGTCGCCCCAGATCGTGATGCGCAGGTCGCCCTTGTCAATCGCCTCAATGACTTTGCGGCAAATCGCTGCAGGCGCCTTTTCACGGCCGCCGTCCCAGGTACCGTACGGGCCATACACGTTATGGAACCGCGCAATAAATGTTTTCATGCCGCGCTCGGCCCAGTACTCCTGGCAGAATAGCTCCGAGTAAAGTTTCTCCCACCCGTAGCCACGTTCCGGCATGGCAGGGAACGCATCGGACTCTTTGAGCGCGCGCACGTTCGGGTCCTGCTGGAGCATGATGTTGTACGCGCACGCTGAGGACGAGAAAAAGTACCGGCGCACTCCTGCGCGGTACGCAGATTCGAGCATGTGCGTGTTAATGAGCACGCTGCGCATGCATTCTATCCTAAACCGTTCGATGAAGCCCATGCCTCCCATGTCCGCGGCCAGTTGGTAAACCTCGACCGCCCCTTCGCACGCGCGCCTGCAATTCTCTTCCTGGCTGAGGTCCAGGCATAACGACTCGACCCCCGGCACGCGCTGGTACCATTCCGAAAGCGGCTTTTTGTCAACCGCGCGGATGCGCGTAAACCCCTTGTTGTGGAAATACCTGGTGAGTGCGCCGCCAATAAACCCACCTGCGCCAGTGATCAATATCAGGTCGTCTTTACGCAGCTCGGGGTCCTTCTCGAATACACGCTTTGTCTCCATACACTTGAATTCCGTGCTTCTTTGCGCTCCTTTTGGCTACAAGCTCGCGTTGGCCGGGAAATTGCCATGTTTCTGCTTCCTAATCCAACCATTTTTTGCCACGCTCTGGCGCGAGTTGCTGCGAGCTATGCTGAAATCGGGCATCCTTAATCCGCACATCAACAGTTTGCTGAGCCGGGTACGGCACACCAACACGCTTGTTATCGCCGACCGCGGATTCCCGTTCTGGCCACAAATCGAGACTGTGGACATTTCACTCGTGGACGACGTGCCGACTGTGTTGCAGGTGCTTAAAGCGATCCGGCCCAATTTCGTAATCGGCCGCGCGTGGATGGCCAAGGAATTCCTGCAACACAATACCAAAGCTGTGCAAGCGGCATTTGCCGAGGCGCTGCACGGCGTGCCCGTACACTACGAACCGCACGTGCAGTTCAAGAAACGCGTGCCGCACGCCGTGGGGCTTATCCGTACCGGCGACACAATCCAATACGCCAACATCATACTCGAGTCGGCCTGAGGACTCGGGCTTCGGACACAGTCCAGCTCCCGGAAATGGCTTTTGCGGCCGAGACCGAGAGATGGAATCGCGGATGTCACCTTTTTAGCCGTGCACCAGATTCTGCTCCGTCTCGGTTGTGCCGGTCAGGCGGACACATGCGGAATAAGGCTGCACCATTCCTCAAAATTCTTGATACCCGTGCCCGTCGCTTGGTGAGCCGTATATCGGCCACGCGCGGTTAACCACATATCCGACGACGTATTAATTTCTGGCAGTCTTTTTGTGTGCTCGGGGCAACTGGGCGTGCAAGGCACGGAACTAAGCTCATCATTTGGCTATTGCGGAGTCAGCCACGGCAGCAGACCCTAACGAACCGTGTTAAACGGTGGGCACAAACGTGTCCCAAACACCAACCCAGCCTCGTGATGGACAACGGAAATCGGACGCAACTGGCCTTGCTGCCGGAGCAAATGCACACGCAGCCGGCTGCGGATTGAATCGAGGCACACCCCAAGCCCGTC